>JADFGH010000383.1 GCA_022567775.1 Pseudomonadota bacterium
GTTTCAGGCGTATATCGATGGGACGGTGACCGGACGTACCGTCGTGGCAATCCCCTAACCGGGCTCTGACCCCAATTTCTCCAGAGCAACCGGTAATTTGGGAATGACCCTTCCGCTGGGCTAAAATCGCGCTCCCGGAAATTTTAATGCCGATTAAAATTTTCACTCGAAACTGTTGTGAGGACTCGATATGAGCGCAGGCGCTCGCTTCTGGCAGGCCCTGGAGGCAGAAAAACCGCTGCAGGTGGTCGGTACGATCAATGCTTACTCGGCGTTGCTCGCCGGGAAAGCCGGATTCCGGGCGATCTACCTGTCCGGCGCCGGCGTCGCTAATGCGTCGTTCGGTCTTCCCGACCTCGCGATGACCACGCTCGGTGATGTCTGCGAGGACATTCGCCGCATCAGCTATGCAACGGAGCTACCCCTGCTGGTAGACGCGGATACCGGTTGGGGTGGCGCATTCATGATCGGCCGCACCGTCCGCGAGATGATTCGTGCAGGCGCGGCTGCTTGTCACATCGAGGATCAGGTTGGCGTCAAGCGATGCGGGCATCGCCCGGGCAAGGCATTGGTTGAGACCTCGGAAATGGTTGATCGCATCAAGGCCGCGGTCGACAGCCGCAGCGATGACAAATTCACGATCATGGCACGCACCGATGCACATGCCGTCGAAGGGTTGCAGGCGGCAATCGACAGATCGGCGGCCTATGTCGAGGCCGGCGCGGACATGATTTTTGCCGAAGCGCTGACGACTCTGGACGAATACCAGCAATTCACCATGGCAATAATCGTCCCGGTGCTCGCGAACCTGACAGAATTCGGCAAAACGCCGATGTTCACCACGACCGAGCTTAAGGAAGTCGGCGTAGACCTTGCGCTTTATCCGTTGTCAGCTTATCGAGCCATGTCCAAAGCTGCCGAGAACGTGTACGCGACCCTACGCAGGGATGGGACACAAAAATCGGTCATCGGGGGCATGCAGACACGCGACGAACTCTACGACGTACTCGGTTATCACGAGTACGAGGACAAACTCGATCAATTGTTCGCCGCGAAGGGCCTGACCGGCAACAAAGACTAAAGAGAATCGGAGAGAGGAATGACAGCAAGTAAGAAAACGGCCGGACTGGCCGGCGTAATAGCCGGACAGACAGCGCTATGCAAAGTTGGCGGAGAGGGCGCTGGCCTGAGCTATCGCGGCTATGACATATATGACCTCTGCGATTACGCCGGTTTCGAGGAGGTAGCCTTTCTCCTTATGGTCGGGCATCTGCCGAATCGCAGTGAGCTTGATGGATACATCACGAAGCTGAAGTCGTTGCGTGGACTGCCGGACGCAGTGAAACAGGTACTCGAGATTGTCCCCGCAAACGCCCACCCGATGGACGTACTGCGCAGCGGCGTTTCGATTCTCGGCAACCTGGAGCCTGAAGAGGATTTCGCCAATCAGCAGTCGGTTGCCGACCGCCTGCTCGCGTGTCTGCCCTCGATGCTGCTTTACTGGCATCGATTTCACGCCGATGGCAAACGCATCGATGTCGAAACCGACGACGACAGCGTGTCAGGACATTTCCTGCATATGCTGCATGGCAAGCCACCGGCCGAGTTGCACAGAAAGTCGCTGGACACCACGCTGATTCTGTACGCGGAGCACGAATTCAATGCCTCGACGTTTACGGCCAGGATTATCGCCGGGACCTTGTCCGATTTTCACTCGGCAGTCTGCGGCGCGATCGGTGCCTTGCGCGGTCCGCTGCATGGTGGCGCGAACGAAGCAGCGATGGAACTGATCCAAAAATTCTCTTCTCCTGAGGAAGCGATTAAAGGTGTAATTGGCATGCTCGAGCGCAAGGAAAAGATCATGGGTTTCGGACACCGTGTCTATACAACATCGGATCCGCGAAATTCAGTGAACAAAAAGATGGCGGGTGTGCTGGCTGACGAAGCCGGCGACACGCATCTGTATGCGAATTCGGAAGCGATCGAGAAAGTAATGTGGGACGAAAAGAAAATTTTCGCCAATGCCGATTTTTTTGCGGCAACTGTGTATCACTTTATGGGTATCCCAACCTACCTGTTCACGCCGATCTTCGTTTGCTCACGGATAACCGGCTGGTCGGCGCACATCATGGAGCAGCGTGCCGACAACAAACTCATTCGCCCGGCGGCGGATTATATTGGACCTGGGTTGCAAACCTATGTTCGGATAGAAGACCGTCGCTAAAAAAGCAGCTTATGTTGATTATTCGTCAAACATAAATTGTAGAAAAGATTCGTAGGAGCCCGGCCCACCGGGCGATCGACGCTTGATGCGCGCATCAATGT
>JADFGH010000064.1 GCA_022567775.1 Pseudomonadota bacterium
CAGCAGTGATTCTGTCGCCGAAATGTTGGGCACGATCGATCGCCGGCATGTATCTCGCATTCTCAAGTTGCTTGCGGCGGGAGATGCGCCCGGCATCCTGGCGGCGATACGGGAGATTGACGAGCAATTTCCCGATTACGCGAGATTTCTGGATGACATGGCGACGATGCTGCAACGAATTGCCGTTTACCAGGTCGTCGGTGCGGCTGATGTTGAGGATGAGGATGACGAAGGCGAACTCGCCGCATTTGCCGGTGATATATCTCCCGAGGACGTGCAACTTTTCTACCAGATCGCGCTAATCGGCCGCCGCGATCTGCACCTCGCGCCTGATCCGAAAAGCGGCGCCGAAATGACTTTATTGCGTATGCTTGCGTTTCGGCCCGGCGGTGACGTCCGTCCGCCGGTGGGCGGAGAAAAGACCAGTGACGTCGCTGCCAGGCCGCAGCAAACGGAGAACAAGTCGAGTAAGGCGGCAGCGCCGGCCCCGGTCGTCGAGACGGCAGCGTGGCAGGATCCCGATTGGTCGGAACTGATCAATAAAATGGAGATCAGCGGGGCCGGGAAGCTGCTGGCGAGTAATTGTGCGTTCGTACGGCGCCAGGACCATGTGCTGTATCTCTGCCTGGATGAAAAGTCAGAGACCTTACTGACCAAGTCGACTGAAGCGTCGTTGACCAAGGCGCTGTGTACGCACTATGGCGAGTCACTGCGTCTCGATATCTCGATCGGTAAGGCCGGGTCCGCAACGCCGATTCAGGAGGAAGCTCGTCGGGTCGACGCGAAATACGCGGCGGCACGTGCATCCATTGAAGCAGACCCCAACGTGAAAGCGTTGCAGGATATGTTTGGCGCCGAGCTTAATCAGGATTCCATCGAACCCATCCACAATCAACCGTCAGCGAACCAGGAGTAGTCGATGAAAGGTGGCATCGGCCAGCTAATGAGACAGGCCCAGCAAATGCAGGCCGACATGCAGAAAGCCCAGGAGGAGATGGCCAGTCTGACCGTGACCGGTGAATCTGGTGGTGGAATGGTACGGATCATCATGACCTGCAAGCACGAACTGAAGAGCCTGGATATTGACGATACTCTGATCGGCGATGACAAGGATATGCTGGAGGATCTGATCATTGCAGCGTTCAACGACGCAGTTCACCGTGTCGAGAAAACGATTCAGGAAAAGTTTTCTGGCATGACGGCGGCTTTAAGTTTGCCACCCGGAATGAAACTGCCGTTTTAGTTCGGTTGCCGTCAACTCGTGTCTTACTCTCCGTTACTGGTTCGTCTCATCGACACCTTGAGTTGCATGCCGGGAGTCGGCAGAAAATCTGCACAGCGGATTGCCTTTAATTTGCTTGAGCGCAATCGGGATGGCGCGTTGAAGCTATCGCAGGCTTTGTCCGAAGCCGTTGCCGGAATTGGCCATTGCAAGCGCTGCCGTATGTTTACTGAACATGAGCTGTGCAATATTTGCTCGGCACCGGGCCGTGACGAGGGTCAGCTGTGTGCGGTCGAATCGCCAGCTGATGTCATGGCGGTCGAGGACGCGACCGGTTATCGTGGGCAATACTTCGTACTGATGGGACACTTGTCGCCGCTGGATGGCATTGGCCCGGGTGATCTGGGCATGGATGCACTTGAAGAGCGGCTGGCCGCGGGCACGGTCAAGGAACTTATCATTGCGACTAACCCGACGGTCGAGGGTGATGCGACGGCACACTATCTTGCCGACCTGGCGAGCAAGCATAAGGTACAGGCGAGTCGCATCGCCTACGGCGTGCCGCTGGGCGGCGAACTGGAATATGTAGATGGCGGTACCTTGTCACACGCGTTCTTCGGAAGGCGTATTGTGGATTGACCAATTCAATCAGACGGATTGCTGTGATGACTAGTAACCCCGATTGCCTTTTTTGCAAAATAACGGCTGGCGATATCGACGCCGATATCATTCATCAGACGGATCAGGTCGTAGGATTCCGGGATCTCAATCCCCAGGCACCGACACACGTATTGATCGTCCCGCGACGCCACATTCCAACGATCAACGATATCGCTGAATCCGACGCCGCAGTCATTGGCCAGCTTTTTGTCGCAGCAAAGGAGATTGCCGCGGAGGAGGGCTTATCCGAGCCCGGCTACCGGGTCATCATGAACTGCAACGCCGGCGCCGGCCAGACCGTGTTTCATGTGCATTTACACTTGCTTGGTGGCAGACCATTTACCTGGCCGCCCGGCTAACAGTTAGTTGTAGTTGTCGGCAAGTTTTTGCGCCAGTGCCAGCAGACGCCTGTAACTCTCGTATCGGCGTGCGCTGATTTCGCCGATCTCTACGGCTGACTTGACCGCACAGTCCGGTTCTCGCAGATGGCGGCAATTTGCAAATCGGCAGTCAGGAGCGTGCTCGTCAATTTCCCGGAAGCCACGAGCGACCAGATCCGGCGATTCGATCGCCGGCGCATAATCGCGCACGCCGGGTGAATCGATTACTACGCCGCCCTCAGGGAACGACCACATCATGGAATTGACCGTGGTATGCCGGCCCTCGCCGGTGGCTCGCGACAACTCCGCCGTTTGCTGATCCGCGTCCTTGATCAGGTAATTAATCAGGCTCGATTTTCCGACACCTGACTGGCCAACGATTATCGTAGTTTGTTCACAGAGATGTCGCTTCAATTCATTGAGGTTGTCGCCGGTTTTTGCACTGCATCGCACGGTTGCGTAGCCGATTTTCGCGAAATCGGCGAGTGCGGTTTCCGATGATTCGGATGCCGCGCCAAGGTCAGACTTATTGAACACCACCAGTGCGGATACATCCATAAGCTCCGCCGCCGCAAGGTATCGGTCGACGATAAACCAGTCCGCCGCCGGCGCATCGGCGGCCACAACGGAAACCAGGTCGATATTCGCCACCAGTACTTCGATACGACCTCGTCTGTCCGGGCGGGATAATTCGTTCCTGCGCGGCAATATTTTCGTGATCAGCCATTCGGGTTCGTTCGCGATCGCCCGGGCCTCGACAAGGTCACCGCAAACAGGACGAATTTTCTTGCCTTTCAGCCGCCCGGTTACCTCCGAACCGTCATCCAGGCGAATTCTCATGCGTTGGCTAAACGTCGCTGTTACCAGGGCATGCTGTGTCACGCCGGCGCATTGCACGGTTGATGTTGGTCGGGAATAGGGCATCACGGCGCAGTATGCCGCTAAGCTTGGGGTAACTCTATATACCTGTCGTGGTCGCTCCTACAGGCCATTACCTTCGGCACGCGCCTCGTCGCGCCATCGATCTGGCCAGCAACGCGGCTCACGAAAGGTACATAGAGGTACACTCGAGCCATGCATCTCCGCCGCTGCTACACTGTGCGACCTGAAATTGGATATGAGTGGGAATAGGGGACTGAATGACCGCAAGCGAGAAGACACCGGCAGGGGACGCCGCCAGCAACCTGATCTGGATCGACCTCGAGATGACCGGCCTGAACACGACCACTGATCAGATCATCGAAATTGCAACGATCGTGACAGACGCTCATCTGAATGAATTAGCGGCGGGGCCAGAGCTGGCGATTTACCAACCCAAGGAAATTATGGACGGGATGGACGAGTGGAACACGCGCCAGCACGGGGAATCCGGACTGACTGCGCGGGTCCGCGAAAGCAGGCTATCTATGCAGGAGGCAGAAAAGCAAACGATCGATTTTCTCGAAGGTCATATAAATGTCGGCGTATCACCGATGTGTGGAAACAGTATCTGCCAGGACCGGCGTTTTCTGGCCAGGCAAATGCCGCTGCTGGAGGCGTTTTTTCATTACCGGAATCTCGATGTCAGCACACTGAAGATTCTTGCTAATTATTGGGCGCCTGAGCTTGCGAACGGATTCAAAAAGGAATCGAGCCACAGGGCGCTTGCCGATATTCGTGACTCGATCGCCGAGCTGACTTACTACCGGGAATCGTTGTTCGATCAAAGTGTGCTGAAGCTGGATTGATGGTGACAAAGCCCGATGCGCCAGCCACTGAACGGAACAGGAATGCCATTCTCGAAGTTATCCGCGACGAGTTTCAGGATTGTCGTGCAGTTCTTGAAATCGGTTCAGGCAGTGGTCAGCATGCAATTTTCTTTGCGAGCCGTATGTCGTGGCTTACCTGGCAGACCAGCGATCTGGCGGCAAATCATGATGGCATCAACGCCTGGCTGGCCGACGCCAATCCCGGCAATGTACAGGCCCCATTGGAATTGGATGTTGAGGAACCGTTGCAGACTAACGACAAGTTCGACGCGGTGTTCTCTGCAAACACTGCACACATAATGAGCATCGCAGCAGTAGAGTGCATGTTCAGGATTGTTGCTCGATGTTTGACTGATGGCGGAAAGTTTTGTCTTTATGGTCCTTTCAATCAAAACGGTGAATTCACGAGTGACAGCAACAGGGATTTTGATGCGAATCTGAAATCGCAAAATCCGGCGATGGGTATTCGGGATCTGGAAGTCCTGGACGGTTTTGCGGAGGCAAACGATTTGCACCGGGCAGGCCTCTACGCGATGCCCGCAAATAATATGATTGCAGTCTGGATAAAAAGTTAAGACGCGTATTCGGGGTACTGGCTATGGCCACACATAAAGGCGGCTGTCACTGCGGGCGAATTCGTTTCGAGGTGGATGCGCCGCCGGATCTTGTACTGAGTGAATGCAACTGCAGTATCTGTAACATGATCGGCTACCAGCATTTGATTGTGCCGAGATCGGCCTTCAGGATGATTCAAGGCGAAGATCAACTAATCACCTACGAATTCAATACCGGCACAGCACAGCATTACTTTTGCAGCCACTGTGGGGTGAAGTCGTTCTATGTGCCGAGATCTCATCCGGCAGGCATTAGCGTCAACGGCCGTTGCCTGGACCCGGGTACCGTCAGTTCGGTAACTTTGAAACCGTTTGACGGCCGTCATTGGGAACAGAATCGGGACCAGCTCGCGCCGTTACCCGATTGATCCGCCTGTCGCGGGATAGCGACAGGCAAAAGCGGTTCTTTGCGTTTGTGTGGTACGAACTTTCGCCTTGCCTTATAGTTGTCAACTTCATGAGTGGGTGATCAGCATCGATGACTAAACAATCAATTTTGCCAGGATTTGGTGTGCTGTGCGCGGCTTCCCTGGTATCGCTCAGCGCATTCGGCGAACCGGTATGGGTGAGCGATCAATTCGAGGTCATGTTGCGCACCGGCCCGAGCACAAGTAATGCGATCCAGCTCATGATTGGTAGCGGCGCCGAACTTGAATTCCTCGAAGAGGACGCTGCCAGCGGATATTCGCGGGTGATGACGGGCGGCGGAACTGAGGGTTGGGTGCTCAGCCGATACCTGATGGCGGAGCCCGGAGCGCGGGAGCAGTTGGTGACGCTGAAGCAGCAGCTTAACGTGGCGATTTCCGAGGGTGCATCCATGGGGTCGCAACTTGATGTTATTCGTGGCGAGTATGCGGTAGCCGAAGGTCGCGTCAGCGAACTCGAGCGCGACAAAACGGATATGCAGGCCGAAATCGATAAAATTCGGAGTACCGCCGAAAACGTACTGGCGATCGACAATCAGAACAGGATTCTGCAGCAACAACTGACTGATGCCGAAATCAGGGTCAGTATTCTCGAGCAGGAAATTGACGATATTGGCAGTCAGGCAAAGCGCAAGTGGTTCATTGTCGGCGCGTTGGTGCTTTTCGGTGGGGTTTTGCTGGGGTTGTTATTGCCGAGGATGAAGTGGCAAAGACAATCGCGATACGACCGCTTCTAGAAATGAATCGCGGCTAAAGCCGCTCCCACAGCACCTCCAGGGATCGATCCTTAAACCTTTTCTCCAGCCAGGAACATCCAGGTTTCGACAACGCTGTCCGGATTCAGTGACATGCTCTGAATGCCTTCGTCGACCAGCCACCGAGCGAGGTCAGGGTGATCGGACGGCCCCTGCCCACAGATACCCACATACTTTCCCTTTTTGAGGCAAGCCCTGATGGTCATGGCGAGCAATTCCTTCACAGCTTCATCTCGCTCATCAAACAAATCGGCAACGAGCGCTGAATCGCGGTCGAGGCCGAGCGTCAGTTGGGTCATGTCATTGGAGCCGATGGACATCCCGTCGAAATACTCGAGGTACTGCTCCGCCAGCAAGGCGTTTGTCGGTAGTTCAGACATCATGATGACTTTCAGATCGTTGCTGCCTCTTTGCAGGTCGTTCTCGGCCAGCAGTTCGAGTACACGACGGGCTTCTGCGACTGTTCGTACGAACGGAATCATGATCTGTACGTTTTTCAATCCCATATCGTTGCGTACGCGTTTCAGCGCGGCGCATTCCAATTCAAAGCAGGGCCTGAAACTTTCGGAGACATATCGTGACGCTCCGCGGAAACCCAACATCGGGTTTTCTTCGGACGGCTCGTATTTTTCGCCGCCAATGAGATTGGCATACTCATTGGATTTAAAGTCTGACATGCGAACGATTACCGGCTCGGGTGAAAACGCCGCAGCAATCATGCTGATTCCCTCGGCAAGTTTCTCAATAAAAAACGTGACCGGGTCTTCGTAACCGGCCATCTGTTCATCAATCGCATCACGCGTATGTTGATCCAGTTCGTCGTAATGGAGTAATGCGCTGGGATGTACGCCGATCATACGGTTGATGATGAACTCCAGCCGGGCGAGGCCGACGCCGTGATTCGGAATGTTGGCGAAATCGAAAGCTCGATCCGGATTGCCGACATTCATCATGATCTTGACCGGAATCTCGGGTAGTGAACCCACTTCGATGTGCGTCTCCTCAAACTCCAGTTGGCCGTCGTAGACATAGCCCTCGTCACCTTCAGCGCAGCTGACAGTAACCTTGCGGCCATCCGCAATCGTGGAGGTCGCATCTCCGCAGCCGACTACCGCCGGAATTCCAAGCTCACGCGCAATGATGGCCGCGTGACACGTTCTGCCGCCCCGATTGGTTACAATCGCGGATGCGCGTTTCATTACAGGTTCCCAGTCCGGGTCGGTCATGTCCGCAACCAGCACGTCGCCCGCTTGAATCCGATTCATTTCACTAACGTTGTGAATGACTTTGGCGGTGCCCTGGCCAATCCTCCGGCCGATGCTACGGCCCGTACTAAGTACAGTTGAGCGATTCTTCAGCGTAAAGCGCTCGATCGTCCGACCGCTGCGACTGTGCACTGTTTCGGGTCGCGCCTGCAGTATATAGAGCTGACCATCGGACCCGTCTTTGCCCCACTCAATATCCATCGGCCGGGCATAGTGCTTCTCGATTTCGACAGCAATCCTGGCAAGCTCGGTGATTTCGTCATTAGTCAGGGAAAATCGATGGCTATCGCTGTGTTCGACATCAACCGTATCGACGGTCCTCCCGGGTCGCGTATCATCGGTATAAACCATCTTGATCGCTTTGCTGCCGAGGTTTTTGCGCAGAATCGGATACTTGCCATTTTCCAGTGCAGGCTTGTAGACATAAAATTCATCGGGATTTACGGCGCCCTGAACGACAGTTTCTCCCAGGCCATATGACGAGGTAATGAACACGACGTCGCGGAACCCGGACTCGGTATCCAGCGTGAATATGACGCCCGCTGCCCCGATATCGCTGCGGACCATGTACTGCACACCAACGGAAAGCGCGACTTGCGAGTGATCGAATCCCTGGTGCACCCGGTAAGCGATTGCCCGGTCATTGAAAAGCGACGCATAAACCTGGTGCAGCGCTTCAACCAGGTTGTCGACTCCACGAACATTCAAAAAGGTTTCCTGTTGCCCCGCGAATGACGCATCGGGAAGATCTTCGGCCGTCGCCGACGACCGCACGGCAACGGAAATATCCTGGCCTGCCGACATTTCGTCCCAGGCTGAGCGAATTTCGTCCATGAGTCGCTCAGGTAATTTTGTTCCCATTATCCAGCTGCGTATGGACTGTCCGGCTTGGTTCAGGGCATCAATGTCGTCGACATCAAGGTCTCGAAGCGTGTCGTGAATGCGCTCGTCGAGCTTGTCGGTCCTGAGAAATTCCCGGTAGGCCGCCGCAGTCGTCGCAAAACCGCCGGGCACCCGTACTCCCAATCCACCAAGATTGCTGATCATCTCACCCAGTGATGCGTTCTTGCCGCCAACAATTGCAACGTCATCCCTTCCAAGTTGGTCAAGCTTGATAGCGTAAGATTCCAAATCTGCCTCCCTTGTGTTAATGCCGTAGAAATGGACAATCAACCTCTGACAACATAACAGACAGACCGCAAATATCCGTTGCAGTTATCCAGGAATTTCCTTAAATGAGCGAACGTACAGTATTTTTTCTGTCTGATCAGACCGGTGTTACGGCTGAAACACTCGGCCACAGCTTGCTGACACAGTTTGATGGTCACCACTTTCGGCATGTGACTTTGCCATTTATAGATACCGATGACAAGGCGCGCGAGGCCGTTCAGAAGATCAATGAGGCAGCGACCGAAGCTGATGCAAGGCCTATCGTATTTTCGACACTGGTTCAGGATGAATTTCGCTCCGTAGTGCGGGAAGCCGATGGCCTGCACCTCGATATTTTCGACGTGTTCCTCGAACCGCTTGAAGAAGAGTTGCAGCAGAAATCCACTCATACTGCCGGCCGTGCCCACGGTATGAGCGACATCGAAAGTTATATGAAAAGAATTGAAGCGACAAACTTTGCGCTGGCGAATGACGATGGTGGAGTTACACGTGACTATGAAAAGGCGGATGTCATCCTGATAGGTGTATCGCGCTCGGGAAAAACGCCAACCTGCCTGTACCTGGCATTGCAGTACGGCGTATATGCTGCCAACTTTCCATTGACGGATGAGGAATTCGATAGTGGTGCATTGCCCAAAATCCTGAGCAAACGGCAGTCCCAGTTATTCGGTTTGACGATCGCGCCAACCCGACTGCAGCAAATCAGAAGGGAAAGACGTGCGCTCGGTAAATATTCCTCCGCCCAGCAGGTTCGTTACGAACTTCGCGAGGCAGAAAAAATATTCAAGAAATATGGCATTCCGTAAATTGACACGACGGAATTCTCAATCGAGGAAATCGCAAGCAGAATTCTCGATAGTACAGGTGTTGAGCGCAGAGTTCGACCCGAATTTATTCATTTTTAGCGCAATTCTGGAACCGTATTTGCATACCTTTGGTATCAAAGCAGCTGTGATATATTC
>JADFGH010000384.1 GCA_022567775.1 Pseudomonadota bacterium
CTTTGCCGTCCTTGTTGATTGCGACGATAGTCCCTGCATCCTTGATTCCGGTGAGATGCTGGATGGCGCCCGAGATGCCGATCGCAATGTACAGTTCGGGAGCGATGATCTTTCCGGTCTGACCGACCTGCATTTCGTTCGGCACATAGCCGGCATCAACCGCGGCCCTCGAAGCGCCGACACCCGCGCCGAGTGCATCCGCCAGCTTGTAAATAAGGTCGAAATTCTCCGCGCTACCGAGTGCCCGTCCGCCTGAAACCACTTTGGCGGCAGTCTGCAAATCAGGTCGGTCGGATTTGCCCGAGCGCAGCTCGATAAAGCGCGTGTGACCCGGTATGTCTGCATCGACAGATGCTGCCTCGATTGACGCCGAGCCTCCCTCAGCGGCACTTGCATAGGATGCAATTCTGACCGTGGCCACAACTGGCAGGCCTGCTGGCGCTTCCACTGTGACGATTGCATTGCCCGCATAGATCGGCCGCCTGAAGCTGTGACTGCCCAGCACACTCATGATGTCGCTGACCTGATTTACGCCAAGCAATGCAGCAACTCTCGGCATCAGGTCCTTGCCGAATGTTGTCGACGGGCCAAAGATGTGGGAGTAGCCGTCCGCAATCGCGACGATTTGCGGCGCAAGTATTGCAGCAACGGGATATGAATTGGCGGGGTTATCGACCTGGATGACCTTGTCGACCGATGTCAGGCCGGCAACTTCGCCCGCCAGGCTGGCGCCATCTTTTGCCAAAACGGCCACATGGATTTCCGCGTCCGGTATTTCACTGGCGCAGCTTACACACTTGGCGGTTGACGGGTTAATCGAGGTGCCATCATGTTCGGCAATCAGCAGGATTCTTGTCATTACAGCAGCCCTTTGTCTTGCAGCGCGGCCACCAGGCCCGCAACGTCATCGACGATTATTCCTTTCTGCCGTTCTTCCGGCGGCGCGAAAGCAGTTTCGTTGATCGTCGCGGATGCCTCGATGTCGAGATCAGCCAGCGGAATCTGGTCCAGTGTTTTTTTCTTCGCTTTCATAATGTCAGGCAGCTTTACGTATCTCGGTTCATTGAGCCGCAAATCGGTCGTAACCACTGCAGGCAGGTCGATCTCGATTGATTCGAGCCCGATATCAACCTCCCGGGTTACCGTCGCCTGGTCGCCGTCGAGGACGAGTTCTGATGCGAACGTCGCCTGTGGCCGGCCCCAGAGTGCGGCCAGCATCTGACCGGTCTGGTTGTGGTCATTGTCGATAGCCTGCTTGCCGAGCAACACGAGACCGGGATCTTCCCGCTTGATGATTTCCAGCAGTATGCGGGCGCTGGTCAATGGATCGGTCTGGGCATCAGTTTCAACCAGGATGGCACGGTCGGCACCCATCGCCAGTCCCGTTCGCAGCTGCTGCCGCGCATCGCTGCTGCCAATCGATATGACGATGACCTCGCCGGCTTCGCCACGCTCTTTGATGCGCAGCGCTTCTTCCAGCGCGATTTCATCGAACGGATTAATGCTCATCTTGACACCGTCAGTCTCAACGCCACTACCATCGGACCTGACCCGAACGCGGACGTTGTAATCAACAACGCGCTTCAGGCCTACAAGTATTTTCTCCACCAAGTGACTCCGGGCTGCTAACGGGCGCATATTGTGTCTGAGGCCAATCCTGTGTACAAGGCTCAGCATGAAAAGCTATCACCAACTTATCGGGGTCGCGGAACTTCAGGCGATGGCATACCCTGCTGATTGCCGGGTGATGGATTGCCGCTTCGATTTGATGCAGCCGCAGAAGGGACACTCAGAGTACCTGGCCGGTCATATTCCCGGCGCTTTATACGCGGACCTCGACCGCGATCTCGCCGGACCGGTAACCGATGCCTGCGGGCGCCACCCGCTGCCGAAAGCGGACGACTTCAAAGCCACGCTTGAGAGCTGGGGCATTGGGCCAGGCACGCAGGTCGTTGTCTACGACACCGCGAGCGGGGCGCTGGCAGCGCGCCTGTGGTGGTTGCTGCGCTGGTTTGGCCATGCGCGGGTCGCGGTGCTCAATGGCGGTCTTGATGCGTGGCGCGCCGCCAGCGGAGAGATGGAAACCGAGGTGCCCGAATATCCCGAATCCTCATTCCCGGCATCGCCCGATGCCGGCCGCGTAACAACGACCGGTGAAATCAGCGCAGCGATCAGCGAGGGGCGTGAATTACATCTTGTCGATGCCAGGGCCCGGCCGCGTTTCGACGGCCTGACGGAGCCGATTGACTCGGTTGCGGGACATGTTCCGGGCGCAATCAATTTTCCCTTCACCGAGAACATCAATGCCGATGGCACCTGGAA
>JADFGH010000065.1 GCA_022567775.1 Pseudomonadota bacterium
CAATTGTCAAACTATGGCTGCCTCCCCGGCAGAGACGGGGGGTCACCCGAGTTTTACTAGACAGCAGCCTGCAAGCTCAGGACGCTTTCGATTTCTTGGCAGCGCTGCGCCCGGCGTCTATTTCGATCACGGTGTCACTTTCTGCCGATGGCATTTCCGCCGTTAAATCCGGAATTACGCCGGCATCGTCGAAATCCTCGTTCTCCGCGCTGCCTGATGCTGGCAAGTTCGCCGTCAGTTCGGCTGTATTCTCCGCATCCAGTGACACTGGCATCTCAGTCGTGTCGTTGCCGGCATCCCCGTCTTCCATGCGTTCTGCCAGTGCCCGGGCCGCTTCTTCAATCTCTTTGTTGAGCGCTTGAGTCGCAGTGAACTCGTCTTCGTAATCCTGTTCGAGGATCTGGTAGTCACCTTCCTTGTTCAGCGTTTGTACTGTGTCGTCGCTATCCGAGTCGTCGTCCGTAGCAACCAGTACGGCCTGCAAATCTTTCGTGGTCGAAGTAATGTCGTCGAGGGCAACGCTGGTGGCATCTACAATCATCGACATGTCGTAGTCTTCATCGACGTCATCTTCGGCGACGTCGTCGTCGGTCGGCAGTATCTCGTTTTCGAGAATCGTCTCTCTCTTTTTCTCACTCGGCGGAATGATGTCAGTTGGCAGCAGGTCCTCTTCCCTGGCGGCCTGCTCGGTAATTTCCAGATCAAGCTGGTAGTCGTTGCCGCCGCTAGCCGAGAAGCCGTAGTCCTGGGCTACATCCATTTCTCCCCCGTCCTGCAGGCCGGTGCCGGCGTCGAGATCGGCATCGAGGCTAATGGTCCGGGAATTAAGGGTGTCGTCATCAAAGTTATAATCGATGTCCGATATAACCGGCCGCGGAGCAGGCTCATCGCCATCGCGTCGGGATGGGACTGCCGGTGTACCGACTGCAACGGATGCAAATCTCTCGCGGAGTTGCCGGCCGAACATGAACAGACCGAGCATCAGCGCCAAACCGGTGCCGCCAAGCCATATCAGCCATGACCATGCACCGCTGATACCGCCGTCGCCTGTTTCCCTGCTGACAATGGCAGGGGCTGGCCGTGCAATCAGCGGCGCCTCGATTGCAATATCCGGAATGTCGACAACTTCGTTGGCGCCAATCGGAATAATGAACGGTGAATCCGTACCGACAATGATATCGCCCGGTCGCATCTCGGTCCTGGTGACTTCTGCAATCGTTGCGATCACCGGTTCGGCAGCCTCCGCAAGCGGCGCTGCTAACGGTTCGGCAGTCTCCTCAGTCGTTGCTGCCACCGCCTCGGGAACCGGTGCAGCTGAAGTATCCGCAACCGCAACGCCGGAGTAGGCAGCGGATGATTCGGCGTCCGAATCAACTGTGTTTTGCTGAACCGCGCTGCTGCTGATGGTAGTGGCAACTGCGGATGCGTCGGTCATATCGGGAATAAGCAGCCAGCTTCCGGCTTTCAGAAGATCCCGGTCGTTGTTCATGAACGCGTCGGGATTGACCGCAAAAATTGCGTCAACCGCCGGCCACAGTGCGACGGATCGATTCTCGATCCGCGCTGCTATCTGCGACAGCGAATCACCCGCTTGTACCAGGTAGCGGCTGCTCGTGGCGATCGGGGTGTCGTCCTGCGGACGCACGCTGGCGGGAACGATCGGCGCCGGTTTTCGCGCACTGACTATATTGGCTGCGGTTTCCGTTGAGGTCTCCACAGGGATCAGCGGTGCCGCATCGGTACTGAGTGCCACGGGGTCGCTTTCCCCAGGCAGCGCGGGATCGATCATCAATGTGTAATCACGCGCAAGGCGTGCCGTGTATGGACAATTGACCGAAAGCTGCATTGCCAGGAGCGGTTCGCGTATCGGCGTACGACCGTTCAGGACGATCACGCTATCTGTAATCGCGATTCGGACGTTGCCGACGACCGGGATACCGTTTGCGGACCTGCCGGGCTTCAGGAAAATACAAAAATCAAACATTTGCTCGTTTGGACTCAGTGCATAGGCAATGCTCGCACGCAACGGCTGACCCAGAGTCGAATCGACCCTGATTTGACCAAGTTCAAGCGCCGACGCCGGCGCGGCGGCGAGTCCACAAGCGCCGCCAACAGCGACCAGCGCAGGCAAAATCTGCATGTTTGTCTTGCGCTTCGCAGTACTCATTTTCCTGTTCTTGTGTTTGCGTGCATTTGGTGCTTTCACAGGCCGATACTCCGGTAGTCCAGATTGCGTGATCCTTACGCTCGGTTTTCGCCCCAAATCCAACCTGTACAGCGGGCGAGGTTCAGACTATGTGGCCCTGAAATGGCTGTAAACGTGCCTTGCCCATGTTTTGTAAATTGCTGCTCCAGGAGCCGTCTTCAGGCCCAAAAATGTGATATGTGTCACACGTTCGTCTTTGATTGACTTAACGTAATTTTGGCCACAAAAAAGACGTTTTTCGGGATCTGCGCAAGAACGATCTACTTGTTATCAATAGCCTCCAGCGTTGTATGGACGACTTTGACGGATTCCTGCAGGACGACTTCGGGTTCGTGAACGTAATGGCCCTGCATATAGTGTACGCCGAGCTGAAACAGCACCGCCATTTCGTTGGCATTTTCAACGCGCTCAGCGATAGTTTCGATACTGCGCTGCTGGGCCGCCGCGGTTACCTTCCGTACACTCTCCTGCAAATTCATGTCTGTCGTCAGCGAATGCATGAGTTCGCCGTCGATCTTGATGTAATTGGGCTTGAGAATATCGAGGATCTGGAAACGATTCTTGTCGATGCCATAGTGCTCAAGCGCAAATTCGATGCCAACCTTCTTAAACGCATCGACAGTCTTCTTGGTGTCCTTGATGTACTTGGCCGCTTCCTGTTCCGGGATTTGTACGCACAGGCGTGATGGATTCAATTTGCGCTTTTCGAATTCCGATTGCATCCATTCGACAAGCGATGAGTCCACCATCGAGTGGTGCGACAGTTTGACAAAGACTTTCTCTGCTTTGTGTCTGGTGCAAAATTCGATCGATGCGGTAACCATCCAGCGGTCGATCGTCTTCATGAGATTATTGCGTTCGGCCGCTGGCAGGAATTCTGATGGCAGGACGGCGGTACCTTGCTCATCAATCATGCGCACCAGCATGTCGTACATCTTGTGCGCGTCACTTCGCAGGCCGGCAATCGGCAATTGCGCAAGCCGGAAGCGGTTGTCCATGAGTGCAGCCTTGATGTGCCTGACCCAGATTGCATCGTATTTCTTAAGGCGTGTGCTTTCTTCACGGGATTCCCGGAGATAAACAGAATTGCCACCCTGGGACTTCGCATGGCTGTGTGCATCCACACACGCGCCAACCAGTTCCTCGAGATTTGCATAGACGCCGCTGACACCGACAACGCCGACAGTGCAGGTCAGCCTGACATCCTGGTCGCCGATCCTGAACGCATGTTTGCTGATGTGATCGACGAGTTGCTGTCCCCATACTTCCGCGTCTCGTATGTTGCCTCGTTCGAGCAGCGTCATAATGCCAGTGCCCTCGAAGCGGCCAGCGACATCCCGCGGATGCATGCGTTTGCGAACTTCTTCTGCAAATTGCGCCAGAATTTCTTCAGTATCGAGAATGCCTACGTCAGCACGCACCTTCGAAAAATCGTCGGGCTTAATAAATGCGAGCGCGTGTAAGCCGGATTTTGGTTTGCGCTTGAGACGTTTCGTCATGCGCTCCAGGAACTGGGCGCGATGAAAAAACAGTGTTGTTGGATCACGTTTGAGAGCCTCGTGCACCAGCATTGTAGGCTCTTCAACGACAACTTTTCGGGGCGCGATGAGTATCTGTACATAGGGCCCGTCGTCGAAATCTGTCAGGCGAAAGTCGAGTTCCAGTGTTGCCGCATCTCCTTCGCCAACGGTGGACTTCACGACCAGTTTTTCGCCCGGCTGCCATTTCCCTTTGGTCGTGGCGATGATAGCGCCCTTGATCGCCGCCTGGCTTTCGCCGAGGAAATTGTCCATGAGTGGCAGCCCGATGGCTTCCGCTTTTTCCTCTGCTTGAAACAACTCCACCCAGGATTTGTTCACCTCAATGATGATCCCTTCCTGGATGTAGGCGATTGCACTCGGCGAGTTCTCCATGTAATCGTTCAGTTGCCGCCGATACTCGAACGCGGAATTCATTGTTGAATCGAGTGCCCGTTCGACGCGATACGCGCGCAGTTCCCGGCCGACCACAACCTGCAATCGTGCTTTGTTGTCGATCGACACGAGATCGCAGGCGCCGTCATTCATCGCCTTCAGGATGGTGTTTTCATCGACCGTGGTCTTGAGAGCCAGCAATGGTACTTCGGGAATGTATCTGTCTTTCTGTTTGACGACCTGGCGAATCGCGTCCGGATAGCGATCGTCATTCACGATGACGAGCTCGAAATGCTGTTGTTCCAGGGCTTCATCGAAGCTGGCCGGGCTTTCGACCCAATGGCAATGTGCGGCGTGCCCGGCATCCCGAAGCGCCCCGTTAACGAGTTCGACATCGTCCTGAATCTCGGTCAGAACGGCGATCGCTATGCTCTGTCGCTCGTTCAAATCTCATTCCTTGGAATTGGCACGGGCCCTGTATTTCCGGAGTTCTCAATAGATCAGGGAAGTCTATACAACACCGTCACACTAGTCCCTGACGCTGTATCAAAAGCGTGACGGGAATCAAATAATCGGCGGTCTCAGCACGCAGTCAACGGCCAACATCGGGTATTCGTGCCTGTACCGATGGCTGTTGCTATTTGTTTTCGAATGCTTATCGTGTACGCCCCTGTCGCGTATCATTGCCGCAGCAGGCTGGATTATGTCAACAGGTTGCCAGTACAGTTCGGCTACCGCAAAACTTTTGGAGCAAACATGCCCGGCTGCAACGCCGGTCAATGGAAACGAAATGGCCAGTTACAGTACTAACGAATTTCGCTCGGGTCTTCGAATCATGATCGACGGCGATCCTTGCGTGATCGTTGAAAACGAATTCGTAAAACCCGGCAAGGGCCAGGCATTCAATCGTGTCAAGATCAAAAACCTGAAGACCGGGAAAACCCTTGACAAAACATTCAAGTCCGGTGACAGCGTCGAAGCTGCAGATGTCGTGGAAACGGATATGCAGTATTTGTATGCCGATGGCGAGTTCTGGCATTTTATGCTCGAAGATACGTTTGAACAGTTTGCAGCGGACGAAAAAGCGGTCGGCGAAGCGAAGCAGTGGCTGAAAGAGCAGGACGTCTGCCAGATTACTCTGTGGAACAACACGCCGATCCTGGTTGCACCGCCGAATTTCGTCGAACTCGAGATCATTGAAACGGATCCCGGCGTTCGCGGAGATACGGCAAGCGGCGGCGTCAAACCGGCGTCGCTTTCGACAGGGGCAGTTGTCAAAGTGCCATTGTTCGTTGAACAAGGCGAAGTAATAAGAGTCGACACGCGAAGCGGAGAATATGTTTCCAGGGCCAAATAAACCGAGTCAAATAAACTCGCCAGGGCCCAGGAGCAGGCTCTGCAAAAAAGTATCACAGAGCAATTCCACGCCTGACTGATCCACTTCGCTGAAACGTGACGGTTGCGGGCTGTCAATATCCAGCACGCCGATCAATTCTCCGTGAATCAGGAGCGGCACAACAACTTCGGATCTTGATTCCGGATCGCAAACAATATGCCCGGCGAATTCATGAACGTCGTCAACGCGTAGCGTCTCTCTCTTTTCGGCGGCCGTGCCGCATACACCCTGACCCACTGGAATTCGCACGCATGCCGGCAACCCCTGGAAAGGGCCCAATACAAGTTCCTTGCCGCGGAGCACATAGATGCCAAGCCAGTTGACGTTCGGTATGCCGGCATACAGCAGGCCAACGAAATTGGCGGAGTTCGCGAGTGCGTCTTTTTCACCAGCAAGCAGCGCAGCAAGTTGATCGTTCAGTGATTGGTAATCGACGGGCATGTTACTCAGATAATGAAATTCGTTACGGCACTGATGTCGCTTTGGTCTTCATGCAACATCAACAGCCGGTCAAAACCGACAGCGACGCCGGCGCACGGCGGCAATCCCGCGCGCAGCGCGCTTATGAGTTCCTGGTCAATTGGATGGATTGCCGCCGCATTCCTGCGACGTGCCAGTTGGTCCCGTTCGAAGCGCGTCAATTGTTCGTCTGCATCCGTCAGTTCGACGAATCCGTTGGCAAGCTCGAGGCTGCCGTAAAATACCTCAAAGCGATCGGCCACCACTGCATCGTCGGGACAAATGCGTGCGAGCGCCGCCTGGCTGGCCGGGTAGTGAAATATGACCGTCAACCGGTCTTTTGCAAATTCCGGGATTATCTTTTCCGCCAGAACAAGATCAAGCCAGGCATCTGCGTCGTCACCGATTGCATGGGTTAGTTGTTCATCCACATTTATGGAACTGGCCAGTTCCGCTATGTCCAGCGTCTGCGGGCTGAAGTTCACCGTCTTTTGAAACGCATCTTCGTAACTGATGAAATCGACCGAGGAGGTCAGGCCCGATCGGGCAAGGAGTGCCGAAACGAACTCGATCGTATCGCGCATGATGTCCTGTAAGCCAAAATTCAGGCGGTACCACTCTATTAACGTAAATTCCGGCAAATGATGTCGTCCGCGCTCACCGTCCCGAAAGACTTTGCAGATCTGATAAATGTCGCCAAATCCTGCCGCAAGCAGCCGTTTCATTTTGTATTCCGGCGAGGTGTGCAGGAAAAGTTCCGGTTCCATCGCAGAGCCGGCGGACAGACTTTCGATATGCGGGTCGGTCACCGGGATCTTCGACAAAGCGGGCGTATCGACTTCCAGGATGCCGCGCGCGTCGAAAAATTCCCGGGCACGTTTTAGCAACCCCGCCCTGTTGGTCGCGACAGCAGGGCCAGCCATCGGTCGCCAGGACTCGTTGTTCACGACGATTCCGGGGTTATTCGGCCGATTGCCTGACCCATCCTGACGTTGTCACCCGGACCCAGGTCTAAGGAAAACTCGCCGGCGCCCGGCGGTAGCAGGATGATGACGGTCGAGCCCATGTTGAACCAGCCGAGCAAGTCGCCCTTGTTCACCCCGGTTGGGTAACCCTTTTGCAGGATGTCGATGTCCTGCACCACACCTTTGTGGCGTGGCCGGATCTGGCCGGTCCAGGGTGTACTGATACTGCCGACATGCAGCGCGCCGACCAGTATCAAAATCACCGGCCCGGCATCGCTGTTGAAGTGGCATATCAGTCGTTCGTTGCGCGTGAATAAATTTGGCAATAGCGAGACCGTGGTTGCATTGACGCTGTACAACGAACCAGGTACGTAACGCGCCGCGACCAGAGTCGCACTCAGGGGGCAATGAACACGGTGATAGTTGTGCGGAGCCAGGTACAGTGTCGCAAACGAACCGTTACTGAATCGGTCGGTGTCTTCAATATCGGTCATCAGCAAATCGGACAGCGAATAGTGACTGCCCTTCGCCTGCAGCAACATGTCCGATTCAATGTTGCCGCAAGCGCTCACCGTTCCATCGACAGGCGAAATGATTGAATTGACCCCGCTATCGATCGATCGTGCACCGTCGGCCAGTTGCCGGGTAAAGAAATCATTAAAGGATGGATAACCATCGGGCACGGGCAGGGCGGTCTCCTCGACGTCGACTTTGTAAATTTTGACAAAGCGGCGAATCAGGAAATTCTTGATCGACTTCGTGCGAATTCCGGCGATACGAAATACCAGCGCCGTCAGCAGATGTTTAGGCAAAACATGTTGCAGAAGTACGAACGGCCGGGCCAGCAGTTTGCGCATGAGCATAACTAATCCGTGATCAAGGGAATGTCTGCGACAAAGTGATCGACACTGTGTGGCGCGCTGAAAAGCGCATGGAATTCGGCACGCTTGTTGATCACGATTACAACAGCGGAATGATTAACACCGTAGTTGCCGTTTTCATCCACAGGTTTTTCGAAAAAAATACCGAGCGCCGACGTCAGTTTGCGGAGCTCCGTCACTGAACCGGTCACGCCCTTCAGCCCGTCGCCGAATTGTCCAACGTATGCTGCCATTACCTCCGGTGTATCCCGCTCCGGGTCGACACTTATTAATACGATGTCTGGAAAAGTGCCCTCGCCCCCGGCCAAAACCTGGCTACGCGCCATCGCCAGTTGCGTGAGCGTCGCCGGGCATATGTCCGGGCAGTGAGTGAAGCCAAAGAAGATCAGGCTCCAATGATCATTGAGTGATTCGTTGTTGAATACCGCCCCGTTCTGATCGAGCAGGCTGAATCGCGGTAGTGCGGCCGCTTGCGGCAGGATCGTCGCGTGCAGCGGTTGGCCACGCGGCCCCTGGAAGGCCAGCACCATAAACAGGGTGCCACCTGCGAATGCCGTGATCACGAGACCGGTCGCAAGGATGTTGCGTAGTGAAGCCATAGTGGCGGTATTCTAACCTGTAGGAGCGGCTTCAGCCGCGAATAGCCCGACCTTGGTTCGTGGCTTAACGGCACCGTTGTTGGCACGCATGATAGATTGGCATTTCACATGACGGTAGAAGATTTCATCCGGCGCACCGCGCATGCATTCGATCAGGCGGGGCTTGTCTATGCGCATGGCACCGACAACGCAATTGACGAGGCGGCATACCTGGTGTTTGGAGCGCTCCGCCTGGATCACGGGCAGGCTGCCGGGCATTACGCAAGGGTGCTCAGCGGGGCAGAGCAGGCGCGCTTGAGTCAGCTGGTCGAGCGGCGCATACAGGAGCGGGTGCCGGTTGCGTACCTGCTGCAGCAAGCCTGGTTCGCTGGCCTGGAATTCTATGTGGATGAACGCGTGCTGGTGCCCCGGTCGCCACTGGCCGAGCTGATTGGCAGCCGGTTCTCGCCCTGGGTGCAGCCGGACAAGGTGCACAGAGCGCTGGATCTCGGTACCGGCAGCGGCTGTATTGCGATCGCCCTGGCGATGGCATTTCCGGACGCACACGTCGACGCGATAGATTGTGACGGCGATGCACTCGCAGTTGCCGCGATAAACGTGGACCGCTTCGGGCTGCAGTCCCGGGTCCGGTTGCTGCAGTCGGATTTGTTTGCCGGCCTGCAGGCCGGCAACGCGGCCTATGACATCATCATCAGCAATCCGCCCTACGTTAAGCACGAGGAAA
>JADFGH010000066.1 GCA_022567775.1 Pseudomonadota bacterium
CGCAGCGACATAAGTACGTCCCTGTACAAAACGCCGCTCCTACTTTTCGCCGATGCGCTCCCTGACAACTGATTCGAGCCGCGTCATGCCCGCCGTCTTGCCGAGGGCCAATGCTTCGTCGTTGCTGGCACCAAGCAGTATTTCGCGCAACGCAAAGAGTGCCCCTACCCGGTTTCCCGAAGCGCAATGAATCAATACGGGGCCCTGGTTGTCCGCAAGGATCTGGTCCAGAACTGCCGCCTTATCGAATGTGATGTCATCTGCGCTGGCAATCGGCAACAACACGTACTCCATGCCAAGTCGTTCGATCGCTTTTTGTTCGTCGAATCCCCGCTCCTCATCGGCCGCGCGCAAATCGACAACCGCCGAGAAACCCAATTCTGCAATCGTCTGCAACATCGCCTCGTCCGGCTGACCGCTGGCAACAAACCGCACATCCGTTGGAATGGTTTTCCCTGCTTGCAAATCAGCGGATTGAATGAGGACGATCGAATCGCTGCCATGGTCTTGCGCATTCGCAGAAACCGTGAAAATCAAGGCGGTAGTGAGAAGCAAAATTAACTTTTTCATAGAGTTTTACGCCAACGAAAATTCAGCGGCAATACTGACAAAATGTCAACCTGGAGGCTAGCGCCCTGTGCCGTGAAGCCGCAGATCCGCTTTGTTCGCGATAAACTTTCCGATCATGAGCGACGATGTCGCTGCCGGCGACGGCGCATTCAAGACGTGGATCGCACCCGGTGATTCTTCGATGCGGAAGTCATCGATAAGACGCCCTCTCCCATCCACTGCCTGTGCCCGGACACCGGAATCAGCGGGCACGAGGTCATTTGCAGTAATTTCAGGCACCAGGCGCTGCACGCTTTTAACGAATACGCTCTTGCGCAACGAACGGTTGATTTCTGCGACTCCCGGTTTCCAGTGGCGCCCCACCAGCCACCAGAATCCGCCGTAGGATAAAGTTAAAGCCATATCTCCGAATGCAAAGTCCCGCCAGCGATAGCCTTCGCGTTTGCCCGCCAGGACAGCGTTCGGGCCAGCCGCCACCGAACCATCGACGGTCGGCGTCAGGTGCACCTCGAGAAACGGCAAATTGGGATTTGGCACCGGATAGACCAGGCCATTGACGAGATGGCGACTTTCGCGACGGAGTTCGAAGTATTCGCCGCGAAACGGAATGATCCGCAATCCAGGTTTTGTTCCGCTCCTGTTCGCGACGACATCGGAATGCAAGCCGGCACAATTGATGATCAGCCTGGCCTCGATTGCCCCGGCGGTCGTCTCCATCCGGCTGCGCCCCCTGACTTGCTGGCCACACAAAAACTCAGTCCCGAGTTTGATGGTGCCGCCGGCGGTTTGAAAGATGCGCGCATAGGTGGCGGCGATTTTCTTGTAATCGACGATGGCCGAATGTGGCGCGTATAAGGCACGTGTGCCGGTGACATGCGGTTCGAGCTCTCGCAACTCACGCTGATCGATAATCCTGAGATCCGGCACGCCATTGTCGGTGCCACGCTTGTGCAGCTGCTCCAGGCGGGCGATTTGTTCATCGGTATTGGCGACGATAACCTTGCCGCACTTTACGACCGGTATGCCATGCTGAATGCAAAACTCGACCAGCGCGCGATGACCTTCGACGCAAAATTGAGCTTTGAGTGACCCCGGCTCGTAGTAGATACCGGCATGAATGACACCCGAATTGTGTCCTGACTGCTGCAGCGCGAGCTGATCATCTTTTTCAATGAGCATAATCGCCAGGCGCGGCCGCATTGCCTGCAGATGCATGGCGCTCGACAATCCGACCAGGCCACCGCCAATAACAATTACATCTGTCTTTTCAGGGCACACAGCCAGTCATTGAAGGACATTGCTACTGGGTCAAATGCAACGTCGAATTCAATTCAATGCCGTGCTCGGTGAAGTCGACCGTTATTGACAGGCGCGACAGACTCTCCTTTGCCATATTCATCATGGCCTGCATCGCCTCCTGCAGCTCGTGCATGGACTCAATGTCGCCGTCGCCATCCGTCATCATCGCGTCCCCAATGGAGTCATAATAGCGAGCCGCATCCATTTCGAATGCCATAAACGGTGACGGATCGTTGACGCTTGCCGCCAGCATGGCTCCCAGCCGGTCTTCGGTGCCCTCGCCAACAGACACCGCAATGGCATCATCCGTCATCGCGATATGCACCGTCTGACCCAGTGCCGCGAGCTGTCCCATTTCTAGCCTGACCGGCTCGCCATCGGGTTCGAGATCCAATGCAGCCAGCTCCGGGCTGAACATCGCGCCCATGGCCAGCAGTCCCTCGGCATTGTCGATCGACACCAGCAAACGCATATCGATCGATGTCGGTGGAATCTCGTTTTGCAGATCCAGGCCCTCGATATCCTCGACTACGGCCAGGAATCCTTTGAATCCGTAGGCAACTGGCGGCACTGGCTGAGCAAGAATCTCGCGACCCGCCGCAACTGTGGCCTGAAAATCCAAAAATTCCTCGCACTCGTACGGATCTGCGTCCATTGCATCGAGACGACCCGCATAGAAATCGCGAGCTGCGAGAAGATCCGTACTCATGCCCATAGAGAAGAGCCCGCCCTGATCAGTCCCCAGCCCCGGCACCGGGCCGGTCATCGTCGATATACCGGCTGCGAGGTCCTGACGAAGTTCAAATACCGCTTTCGACGACAATTTCTCAATATTGACGTCCGTGTAACCAATGACAATGCGCGGCATTATGCCGGCTATCGAGCGCAGATCATTTTTGCAGGCGTCTGACATTTTCGAATCGTCGTAATCGATCATCGACAACAGTTCTGCATTGACGCCAGACTGATCGTCAAGAAACACTGATGCGAACCGTTCGATATCCATAAACCCGACGAGGTAATCCTTGAAGCCGTACTTGTCGGCAATGTGCTTCAGTGTCCGCGTCTCCGCAATATTCTCCTCGGGAAGCGTGAGCCCCAACACGGTTTTGAGTTGATCCTCAGACAAATCAGCAGGCACCAGGCTGATGACCAGCTCGTTATCCATGATCGCGACGATCACCCGCCCCTCGTCGTCTCCCGCAAATCGATACTCGTAATTGCCGATCGTCGCAACCGACATTTTTTTGGCGGCCGCTTCCTCGAGTCGCGCAAACGCAGCTTCCAGGAGAGTGCCATCTGACAATGTGGTTCGAATTACCGGCAGAACTCCAACGCCATACATCACGACTCGGGAATCTCGATCGATCCCGGCCGCCCGCAGCCCTTCTATCGACAGGAGACTGCCAAGCTCATCCACGAACGGTATAGCATCCTGGAGGTCGCCGGCTTCTTCGCCCGCTGCTTCCTTCGTGGCAATCACGGAAGTCAGAATGCCTTTGATCAAAGCCGGATACATATGCAGCGTAACGTCAACTTGCGGTTCCAGTTTATCGAGCACGTCGTCGGGCAAAGCAACGGGCATAGCCAGCAGATATGGCGTATCAGCAGGCACGTATTTCAACAGGCCCTCGGACGATACCAGTGCTGACGCCGAGGTCTCTTCAGGCTCTTTGCTGCAAGCTGATAATGTCAGTGCGGCTATCGTCAGCAAGACGAGACTCGATTTCATTTTGAGCATTGATTTGATCCAAAAAGTGGCGAGCTGAGAATTATAGAGGGACACGCCGCAGGAATGTCGATTGCCGGGCTATTATTGCGCGTTGCTGAATCACGCACCAGACCGAATGCGATTGTTTCTCCCGCCAGCCGGGTCTACCCTCGGGCAATGCAACCGGACCCGACAAGTAGCGATCGACCGTACGACATTGTGGTTGTTGGCGCCTCCGGATTCACCGGGCGGCTCGTTGTTGAATACCTTGCCGACAGATATCCGGTCGGTGCCCCGATCCGCTGGGCGGTCGCCGGCCGCAACCGGGAAAAACTCGAGAGCGTGATCGCCGAGTCCTGCACCACGGGCGAGCTCCCTGCCATCATTGTCGCCGACAGCCATGATGCCAATGCTCTCAGGCAACTGGCTCGCAACACCCGCGTTGTATTGACGACTGTGGGGCCATACGCAAAATACGGCAGCGAACTGGTTGCCGCCTGTGTCGCCAGTGGAACCCACTATTGCGATCTCGCTGGCGAGGCGCAGTGGATCCGCAAGATGATTGTTGAACATCAATCCGACGCAGTGCAGAGCGGCGCAAGAATCGTGCACAGCTGCGGCTTCGATGCAATTCCATCCGATATCGGTGTGTTTTACCTGCAGCGTGAGGCCAGGGCAGCTTCTGGTGCGCCATGCGAGGAAATCGTCCTGCTGGTCAGAGCCATGAAAGGTGGTGCGAGCGGAGGCACGCTTGCCAGCATGCTGAACGTGGTGGAGGAAGCACAAGCGGACCGCAAGATTGCGCGCATACTTGCCGATCCCTACGGCCTGAATCCACCAGACGAGCGGCAGGGTCCTGACGGCGCGGATCAACATGGTGTTCGTTATTGCGCGGTGGCCGGCGTCTGGACTGCGCCGTTTGTGATGGCCGCGATCAATACCAGGATCGTCCGCAGATCCAATGCCCTGCTTGACTACGCCTATGGCCGGGATTTCCGGTATAGCGAGGCAACCAGCACCGGCAGCGGACCCGGGGGCTGGTTGAAGTCGGTCATGATGACTGCGGGACTCGCTACTTTCATGCTGGCGTGCTCATTCAGTGTCACCCGCTCCGGCCTGGTCAAGAGAATGCTGCCCGCACCAGGCCAGGGGCCGTCGCGTCAACAAAGGGAAAACGGATTCTTCGACTTGCGACTTTTCGGCAAGATGACAAATGGTGAAATTTTGCGTGCCCGCGTAAGTGGTGACCGCGACCCGGGCTACGGATCGACCAGCAAAATGTTGAGTGAGACTGCACTGTGTCTTGCGATAGACAAGCTGGAAACCGGCGGCGGATTCTGGACGCCTGCCTCGGCGATGGGCCAGATCCTCATGGACAGGCTGACCGCAAACGCCGGTCTCACCTTCGAGCTCCTTTGAGCGGTGTCTTGCCGTGATAGAATATTTCGGAATCGCGGCGGGGTCGTTGCTTGCACGTCCATGTGCGCAGCGACATAAGTACGTCCGTGTACAAAACGCCGCTCCTGCGGGTCGGTGCAATACGCATCGCGGCTGGAAGCCGCTCCTACCGGTGTGCTGACGGGTCGAAGCGTTCCCCTGCCGGGATTCGAATTGCGAGCCTGTTGCGTGGCGACGCAACCGGACAGGTGGCAAAGTCGTTATAGGCGCAGGGTGGATTCTGAGCCGTATTGAAGTCGAGTACGACAACGTCATCCCCGCCCGGTTTGCTGGCATACAGGAACCGTCCGGCCGGATACGTTTCTCTGCCACTCGTTGCGTCGCCAAATACGAGCAGAAACTCGTCACCGGCGTTATAAGCCTCAAGCTCGAATGACTGGCCGCCAATCTCGAAACGCAGCAATCCGGGCGACGTCGGATTGTAGTCAAGTCCCTCAATAACGGTATCGACGCTGACCATCCTGGGCCGCTCGTAACGCTGCAATCTTGCTTCCACGCGCAGATTCTCGTCAGTCGGAAAATAATCGATGGGCGGAAACGTGCGCAACGCCGGGTGATCAAGATCGCGCAGCCGCACAGCGAAGCGCTCGCCACGGCGGATAACGCTCCAGGTTAATGAACCGAATGTCACAACGCCTGGATTCTCGCTGGCATCGTCCGCCATCTGCACCCGGCTCACAGGACTGCCATCCATGCGCACGTGCGCTCCTGAGCGGACATTCATGACGACTCCGTTCTCGCCAAGCTCGAAGCTACCCATCTCGGGCATCGCTGTTGCCGGAAACCTAAGGTCATTGCCGGCACCGGAGCCGAATGTGTTGACGCCCTTCCTGAGCCAGAAGAGTCCTGCCAGGTTGAGATAACCCGTTTCGCCCTTGAGAGACGCGACGCGCCCGGCCTTCCATTCTTCCAGGCAGTGCCGGTAATCGTGCGGGCAATCCCCGATTCCGTGAGTTGCCGATTCGGCGACAGCCGTCCAGCATAGTGCTGTAAGCGCAACCAGTCCGGCGCGAATTGCCGGTTGCCCGTGCAGAAATCGGAAACGACCCATAAAGATTTGCTTATCCTCGGACACTGCAATGTATCCATTCGCCATGACGATCATTATAATTCGCGGTCTCTTCCGTATCCAAGTGTAGCTTAGTGACCGGGTCCGACGAATCAACGCTCGCATTCGCCGGGCTTCAGCCCGACGACATTCTCACGACGATGGAGGAACTCGGCTTTCACTGCGATGGGCGATTTCTGGCTTTGAACAGCTATGAGAATCGTGTCTATCAGATTGGCATCGAAAACCAGCAACCCGTAGTCACGAAGTTTTATCGGCCGGGGCGCTGGAGCGACGAGGCAATTCTCGAGGAGCACAGTTTCAGTACCGAACTTGCGGACGCGGAAATCCCTGTTGTCGCGCCCCTCACACTGCACGGGAATTCACTGCATCACAGTGGCAAATTCAGGCTATCGGTCTCTCCCTGCAGAGGTGGCCGCGCGCCCGAACTGGACGACAAAGACCTGATGCGCCAACTCGGCAGGCTGGTCGCGCGGATGCATCTGCTCGGCGAAACAAAATCATTCCTGCACCGGCCGATGCTCGATATCGAGACCTATGGCTATCAGTCCTCTGAATATTTGCTTGAGGAAAGTTTTATTCCGGTCAGTCTTGAGGACGCCTATCAGGGTATTGTGCGCCACCTGTTCGATAACATAGACGCATGCTATGAACGCGCCGGCAATGTTCGCGACATTCGGCTTCATGGTGATTTTCATCCGGGTAATGTTCTCGTTGCAGGTGAGCGTCTGCACATCGTCGATCTTGACGATGCAAAAACCGGCCCGGCCATGCAGGATTTGTGGATGTTCCTGTCCGGAGACAGAAACGAACAAACACCGCAACTGTCAACGCTCCTGGAGGGGTACCAGGAATTTCGATCCTTCGATGCGCGCGAACTGAACCTGGTCGAGGCACTCAGAACACTGCGCATCATGCACTACGCCGCCTGGCTGGCGCGCCGCTGGGAGGACCCTGCTTTCAAGCTCGCATTTCCCTGGTTTAATTCGCCCCGCTACTGGGACGAGCACATTCTGTCGTTGCGCGAGCAGGCAGCGTTGATGGAAGAACCACCGCTTGAATGGACCTCGTGAAGAGCAGGAGTCTGCGCAATTAATGCGGTATTGCGGCAGCGACGCTGCCGGAACTGCGATTGAGTCTTGAAAAGTGCTGAGTTATCAACCAAATAACTCGTGATCAGGCGTTTGCTGCCAGTCACCTGTCTGACGGCCGGTCGGTTGCACTAGCAGGTTGCCCGGTCTAAAGTCCTTAGCAGCAACTTGGCCACTTTATTTTGTGGAACTATGCCCTTTGTACGGGCTCTGATACACCGGCACACTGGCGCACCAACAGCCGGCTGGGAACTCGGTAACTTGAAGTCAATATGGCTTAAAAGAATATCTGCAACGGTTCTTGTCGCAGTCCTCTGCGGCTGCGGTGGGTCGCGGGTTACGTTGAAAAATCCGAGTATCCCGAAACCGCTGATTGATCCATTGCCAATGTCGGTTGCAGCACGTTATCCGGCGGAGTTCGATAATTTTGTTCATGAGGAACAGGTTATCGGCAAGGAGAAGTGGATCATTGATCTCGGCCGCTCCAACCGGTTGCTATTCACACAGCTGTTTGGCGCGATGTTCACAGAGTTTGTGGTCATCGAGGACGGTGCCGACCCGCGTGACCTGCAGATCGACGCATTTATAGAACCGTCTATCGATGCATTCGAATTTTCTGTGCCCAATCAGAGCCAGACGGATGAATTTGCCGTCTGGATTCGCTATCGGATAAAGATTTCCGATAGCCAGGGGGTTCAGGTCGCGAACTGGCCCATCGCGGCCTACGGGAAAAGCCAATCGTCGACATTTGGCGGAGATGAAGCATTGCGCAGGGCCGCCGTCCTGGCAATGCGCGATGCCGCTGCCCTGATTATCATGCAAATGGACAAATCAACCGGCATAAGCAAACTTCGGGGCACCAATACGCGGAGTAATTCGGCGCCGCTAACGGTCATACCTGATGACGTGAACATACAAACGACTGCCGCGGAGGAGATTCCTGATGATCCCGGATAATAATCCCAAACAGGGGTACGAAATGCTGCTGCGAGCTGTTGTCGCCGTAGTAATGGGGGCAACGCTCAGCGCTTGCGTCACATCGCGGCTGGAACACATCAAGGAAGCGAAGACCGGCATTCTCGAAGGCGAATCCATTGTGATCATGGCCAAGAGTTACCACCTGGGCAATGAAACCGAAGAGAAATTTATTAAATGTGTGGGCGACTCGATTGGTCGTGGGCGCGAGGGGCTCAGAGTCATTCCCAACCAGGAATTTGTCGACGCACTTTTCCCCTGGTTTGAACCGCGCACTGCACCCGCCGAAACCAAAGGGCTGCCTGCCTTGATGTCGAGGCCGGGTGTCGCCGAAATCATCAAGGAAAAAGGCGTTCGCTATTTGATCTGGCTCGACGGAGACACAGACAAAACCGCAGGCGGTGGCAGCATGTCGTGTGCTATCGGTCCCGGCGGCGGCGGGTGTTTCGGATTCGCCTGGTGGCAGAATGAATCAGCATACGAAGCGACTGTCTGGGACCTTGATGGCCTGGAAGATGCAGGTACGGTTAGCGCCGATGTCAGCGGTACTTCGTTCCTGCCCGCCATTATCATTCCGGTTCCGCTGATTGCACGCACCCGGAGCAAAGCCTGCAAGGGACTTGCTGATCAGCTGAAGCTGTTTATCGTTGCCGACGAAGAAGTCTGAGCGATTTTTCTTTGGCGGCTGTTATTTCGGCCCAATCCGCCCACAGCCGGAGATACACCGGGGTAATTGGTGCGGATTGATCTTCAGTGCTTCGGCTCGGTAGTTCGTCAAATCAATAAATGTCAGTCCGCGCCCACTTCTTGACGGTAGTGGTCATTCCAGGTGGACTGCGCCAGCAAAGCGACTCATGAAAGCTGTTTAGAGGTACCCTTAAACACGACATGAACCGCATCCCAACTTTGTGTAGATCAGCGCGCTGGCACCGGC
>JADFGH010000385.1 GCA_022567775.1 Pseudomonadota bacterium
ACTTTAATGACGACGGCTCGCTGGTGGCGTTGCGTTACGATCAGTGGAAGATCGTTTTTGCCGGGCAACGCTCGCACGGTTTCGATGTCTGGCAGGATCCGTTCGTGACGTTGCGCGTACCGAAGATCTTCAACCTGCGCACTGATCCGTTCGAGGAAGCCGATCATATCGCAAGCGATTATGACCGCTGGCGGATTGACCGACTATTTTTGCTCGTGCCGGCGCAGGAGTATGTCGGGAAATTTCTGTCCACGTTCCAGGAGTTCCCGCCAAGCCAAAAGGTCGGCAGTTTCAGTCTTGACCAGGTGATGGAGATACTTTCATCTCCCGCAGGAACCGGCAATTAGCGCCGTATAAAAAGCCGGCGCACACAGCAAAGGCCGCATCCGTGCAATCCGGGTGCGGCCTTACTTATGTGGGCACTACAATTCTTATGCGTATAATGTATATTATGTTAAATCACGGATAAATGTGCCCGGGCCGCGTTATCAGGGTCATCCCCTCTTCAGGCAAGCCAGCCAAACACGCCGCCGGTTAGCAAACCGTAGATCAGGCCGTCAAACAGCGACTTGGCGGTGTGCGACCACGGTCGTCCGAACCAGACGCTGTCGGGGATATGACCAACACCATTGGCGATCCAGGCAACGGTGCCTGCAATTCTGAATACTTCGAGATAACTCGCATCAGGCCCGGTCGTGCGGCTGACGACATAGGCGCACAGGACGCCGACGAAAACGAAATAGGCAAACATCAGGCCCATGCTGCGGCCCATCGATGGTAAACCGTTCGGCAAAACGGTGATGAATGCCAGTGGCCCGTCTGCGAATTTCTGCTGCATTTCGGGCGTTTTGAGGTCTTTCTGATCCGTGCAGTGCGGCACGTTGTAAAAACCGGGACGCAGGCCCTTCAGGGCCGCACGAACGCCCGCCTCGTCGCCGGTCTTCGCATAATCGCTCTTGTGCCATGGCAGTACGGTCCAGACCAGTGCGCTGGCGATCCAGACGACAACGGCTGAGACCAGGATGGGTAGCCAAAGGTCGGCAATGCTCATGAGAATCCCCTTTTATTTATTGATAGCGTTGGACAGGGTCAGTGGCCCATTTTAGCACCAGCACAGGTATGCTCTCGGGCATGTTGATTCGATTGCTGCCGTTGATTACCGGGATCGCGCCGATGCTCGCGATTCATGCGAGCTACCTGATTGCGATTCGCGCCGGCATCCTTCCGGCCTGCATTCCCTATCTCGAGGGCTGCACATCCATCAGTGCGACCGGCCGCTATCCACCGGCAAGCTTCCTGTTCAAGTCCGTCATGATGCCCGAGGCCATATTGATGGCTGCCTACTGGCTGTTCAGTGTGGCCTGGCTGCGTGCCCTGGAACGATCTGCAGGTCGCCGCGGCGTGGGTGGCACGACGATTGCGGTATTCGGTGTCGCCGGCGCCCTTTTTCTGATTATTTACGTGACCTTCCTGGGCTCGGAGGGAGCCGTTTACGATTTCATGCGGCGTTTCGGCGTGTACCTGTATTTCCTGTTTACCGTCGTCGCGCAGTTGATCCTTATCGGCAAGGTAATGTCGGTTTCTTCGAGTCTGCGCATTCCGGGTGTTGTTACCATCACGAAAATACAGCTGGCCGTCACGCTGATTCCTTTCGCGCTCGGCGTACTGAACGTGGTATTGAAAGCAATACTCGAAGATGCCGTTGCGTTCGAAAGAATCATTGAATGGATATTTGCCCTGCTGATGCACAGCTATTTCCTGCTGAGCTATTTCTCATGGCGTGCCACAGGATTTGACGCGTCGTTTTCCGTCGAGGAATCCCGCGTCAGGAGGAGCTAGTCGTCTTCAGTGGTTGTGTAATCGAGGACGCCGGTCGCGAGCATATCAGTAGATGCCTGAGCAACCGACAGCTCTGTCTCTACGTCACGCAGCCTGACTTCCGACTTGATGTTTTCGGCGGCCCGATCAGTAAGCTCCATGCGTAATTCACGCGTCTTTAGAACAGACTCCTTGAGGTCGGCTCGGAGCCGCGAAATAATTTCAACTTGCTCGCTGATGAGCTTGTCGCGCGCGACTACGGTTTCCTCTTCTTCCTTCAGAGTTTTGGACTGCTCCTCCAGTTCGGCTTTTGCCTTGTCGGCGTCGGTTCGCGCGATGCGCAATTCGGCCACCATCGAGCGGATCCGGTCGTCACGCGGGTCGCGATTCCTGGCACTGAACTTGTTGCCGAAATAAGCACCGACCTTGCCCACGAGCCAGCCGAGCAGGAAAGCTCCTGCTGCCACGTAGATCA
>JADFGH010000067.1 GCA_022567775.1 Pseudomonadota bacterium
AAACCGTGCGGATCAACGTCCGGCAACAAACCGGGCATACGATTCTCCCCCTATAGAAAGTCGATATTGTGACACGGAATGCGGGGCAATTACCGGGTATCAGACGCTTCGGGTACAGTGAGCTTGTGAGAATCATTTGTGCACCGGACAGCTTCAAGGGATCGATGACCGCGACAACGGCTGCAGAAGCGATGGCCGCAGGAATCCGTAAGACCGTGCCAGACGTGATTGTCGACTGTTGTCCGATTGCGGACGGTGGAGAAGGTACTCTGGCCGCGCTCATAATGGCAATTCCCGGCGATCTGCGTCGGGTGATCGTGTCCGGGCCGCTGGGTGATCCGGTGGAAGCTGCCTTCGCGACTTTTGCAGAGGGCGGATTTGCGGTCATCGAATCAGCTGCCGCTGCCGGTCTTCAGCTCATCCCGGAACAGTCTCGTGATCCGGAAAAGACCAGCAGTCGCGGTGTCGGTGAATTGATCGCGGCCGCCTGCGCGGCGGCTCCACGAAAAATCATTGTCGCACTCGGCGGCAGCGCAACCAACGACGGCGGTTGCGGTATGGCGCAAGCATTGGGCGTCCGTTTTTTTGACCGTAACGGCGACGAAATCCGTACGCCGATATGCGGCGGCATGTTGAGTGATCTTTCCCGCATCGATATGACTGGGCGGTTGCCGGCACTCAGTAATATTGAAATGATTGTTGCCAGCGACGTGCGCAATCCACTGACCGGGCCGGAGGGTGCGGCAAATGTCTATGCACCGCAGAAAGGCGCGACTGCTGAACAGGTCGCACGGCTCGATGCAGGCCTGGCCCATCTTGCCAGGCTGGTTCGACGCGACCTCGATATGGATATTGAAGAGCTTCCGGGATCCGGGGCAGCTGGCGGACTCGGCGGTGGGCTGGTCGCGTTTGCCGGAGCCAGCATCGTATCCGGCATCGACACGATTCTTGAAACCGTTGAATTCGAGCAGCGCGTCCGTTCCTGCGATCTTTGCCTGACCGGCGAAGGACAAATCGATGCGCAATCCGCATCAGGCAAGGCCTGTATGGGCATAGCGCGGGCCGCGGGCAAGCACGGCGTGCCAACTATCGCCCTGGTAGGCGCCATCGGACCCGGCGCAGAACAATGTCTTACGGCCGGACTGCAAGAATATGTCTTGATCGGCGAGGGATTGCCGGCCGCACTATCCATGCGGCAGGCGAGCGTGCTGATCGCGGACGCCGCCGGTCGGGTAGCCGCAGATTTTAGTCCGGGATAGCCGGCTCGGGGTCGCCGGTCCCGGCCGAAGCAGGCACAACATCGCTCTTCAGCAGCCTGCCGGTTAGCACGCCCGCTGTCATGGAGCCATTGACGTTTAGCGCGGTTCGCGCCATGTCGATCAAAGGCTCGATCGAAATCAACAATGCTGCAAGCAATATCGGAAAACCCATTGCCGGCAATACGACGAGAGCAGCAAATGTCGCACCACCGCCTACGCCGGCAATACCGAATGAACTGATCGCGACGATTGCCACAAGTTTCAGAATAAACAGGGGCGCCAGCGGATCTATGCCCATGGTCGGCGCAATCATTGTCGCCAGCATGGCCGGATAAATTCCGGCACAACCGTTTTGCCCGATCGTCGCGCCGAACGTTGCAGATAAATTAGCAACGGGCGTGGGTACTTCGAGTTCCTCGACCTGCGTTTCCACATTGAGCGGAATAGTGGCGGCCGAACTGCGCGAGCTAAACGCAAAGGTTAATACGGGCCAGACTTTCCGGAAGTAGTCGGCAACGTTGATGCCGTTGAGCCTCAGGAGCAGGCTATGAACGCCAAACATGATCGCAATCGCAATGTATGAGGCAATGACAAAAGTAATCAGATTCAGGATGTCCGCGCCGTTCGAACCGGCAACCACTTTTGTCATGAGCGCGAGGATGCCGTACGGCGTCAGCGCCATAATCATATGCACAAGCTTCATGATAATGGCCTGCGTGTTATCGATGAAGCCACTGATCGCGTCGGCGCGGTCCGGTTCCTCCCTGGAAACCAGTAGCGCAGCGATGCCGAAAAGAATGCCAAAAATCACAACGGCGATTATTGAAGTCGGACGCGCGCCGGTCAGGTCGTAAAAAATATTGCTCGGTATGAATCTGACGAGCATGTCGGCCAGGCCAAGACTTTCGACGGTTTCCTGTCGGGCAAGCAGCACATCGGCACGGGCCAGTTCGCGCGCACCTTCGGTGAGCCCATCGGCAGTCAGTCCGAAAATGTTTGCCATACTGATGCCGACCAGTGCAGCAATCATGGTCGTGCCGATGAGGATTCCGATCACCAGCCCACCAATTCTGCCGAGCGCGGCTACTTCACGCATGCGTACGACAGCAGCAATCATCATCACGAGTACCAGCGGCATAATGATCATGCGCAACAGGTTCACGTAGCTTGAGCCGATGACGTTGGTCCACTCGAGCGTGCCGGAGATAATGTCCGGGTTGCCGCTGTAGGCAAACTGCAGCGCAAAACCAAACAGCATCCCGGCGCCAAGGCCGGCCAAAATTTGTTGGGCCAGTGAAAATGCGGGTCGCCGGAAGCGTGTCAGGAAAACCATGATTCCTGCGAAAACGAGCAAATTGATGATGACGAAATAATTCATTCTGGTAACCGCTGTTAGACGCTATTGAGTTGCTGCGGTGCCCGAGGACGTTCCGCCCCGGTCATCGCTGATTTCAACCATCATGCCGGTGCTGAGACGTTCCGCGCCCCGGGTGACAATTCGATCTCCGGCATTGATGTCACCAATGACTTCAATGAGCTTGCCAGCTCCCAGCCCGGTGATAACGCTGACTTGCTCCGCTTTTAACTCATCGTCGATGCGATATACGAAGGTACCTTCCCGGCGCAAAACCAGCGCGTCCCGTGGCACGGTGAGTACTTCCTTGGCGGCCGCTGTTGGCATGGACAGTCGGACGCTTTCCCCAATCGTCCAGACCTCGGAATCGACGCTCAGTCGAACCTCGAACATGTGAGATTGTGGATTGCCGAACGGGACAATCGCGCGAACCGCGCCTTCGCCTTCACGAAAGTCGTTGTGCAATGCGAGCACTTCGTTCACCTTGATGAAATTGACGGTATTGAGGGGTGCGCGTGCCACGACCTCGATCGAGTTCGGATCTACCAGCCGAATGACCTCGTCTGCCACCTTCAGGCGCTCACCAATGTTGCGCAGCTTTTCCGTGACAATGCCATCGAACGGCGCGCGAATCTGGGTGACGTGCATTGCAACCTTGGCCTGCCCAAGTTGTGCTTCAGCTATCCATACATCGCTTTCCGCGACTGCCAGGTCGGAGATGATCTGGTCCAGCTGGCTTTTTGCGGACAGATTTTTTTCGGCGAGTTGCTGCAGCCGTGCTTTTTCCGATCGCAGAAATGTTACGCGGGCCTTTTCCTTTACGACACGGCTTTCCGCCTCCATCTCGTATAAACGAAATGTAATCACCTCGAGTCGCGCCACCGTGTCGCCCTCGGATATTTCTGTGCCGACATCAGCAATCCAGTTGAGTTTTGCCGCGAGCTCTGATGCCAGGCGTGCATCATTGAGGCTGACGACAGTACCGGGCACATCGACCGAGGGCGCCAGATAGGTAATGCGTGCCCGGTCTACGACGACAACAGCAGGCGGCCGTTCGAAGCCCTGGGCGAACGCAGATGCACCGATCGCCGCTGCCGTAATCACTACCAGAATTTTCGAAAATGATTTCACAGTTGAATCTTAACCAGCTGCCGGCGCGGCATCTGCGACCGGCCGCCCCAATGTTGCCGGCGCACCCTCACCCAGGCGCAACAAACTCGGCAAATAGACCAGTGTAAATACCGCGCTCACGGACATGCCGCCCACAATGACGGCGGCGAGCCCGCGATAGACCTCGGATCCGGGTCCGGGAATGAGCAATAACGGCATCATACCGAACAGGCTGGTGAGCGTACTCATTAATATAGGACGCAATCTGCGGCGAATTGCCTGCTCGACGGCCCCTCGCCTGTCAACACCCTCACGCTCGGCAGATCGTGTCTGATGCACCAGCAGGATCGCATTGTTGACCACCAGACCCAGCAAGGTGATGAACCCAATCATGGTCAGCAGATCCATCGGCAGGTTCATTATTCGCAGTAGCGCGACGCCGCCAACTGTGGCCAGTGGAATGGCCGAAATCACGAGCAGGCTGTCAACGAAGGAACGAAACAGGCCGCTCATCAACAGGTACAGCACCAGTATTGCGAGAACGAAACTGCGCGTCATGTTGGCCAGGGCGATCCTGAGATCATCCGCAGCGCCGTAGTACGTAATCTCACCATCTTCGGGGAGTTGCTCCCGCAAACCCGGCTCCACCTCTTCACGGAGAATATTGATGGTCTCTTCGAGTGACATGCCCGGTGGCGGTGTCACGTTGAGCGTGATCGCCCTGCGCCTGTCGACCCTGCGAATCTGGCTGGGTCCGGCCGTTCGCTCCATGCGCACCAGTTGATCAACTGACTGAATTCCGCCAAGCGGTGTCGCCACCGGGGTCGCGGCCAACTCCTCGGGACTGTGCCATTCGGGCGCTCTCAGCACGATATCCAGGCGGCGATCACCGTCGAAGTACTCACCCACCAACACGCCATCACCCAACGCCCTCATGACGGTCGACATTTGTTGCCGTGTCCAGCCCGATTCCGAGATGCGACGGTCGTTGGGGATGAAACGTAATTCCGGTTCAGCAATATCGACGCCCGGCACAGGGCGGGCCTGCGCGCCTGGCAGACTCCGGGCAACAGCAACCAGGCCCTGGCGTGCGGCCGCGAGCATGGCATCCATATCCCTGCTTTGAATATTCAGTTCAATGCCGGAACCCCCGGTCAGGCGTTGGAAGATCCCAAAGGAATCTGCAAACGCCATCGTGTCCGGGAAGCCGGCAAGAATTTCACCATTGAGTTTTTGAATGAACGGAGCAACGTCATCGCGATCCTCAAGAAACGCACCGAGGAATCCGAACGTACCAAACATTCCGTTGAAATACGACCTGACTTTATATTCTGATCCTTCCTCAAGATATGGCGCCATCCGGTCCGCAACCACATCTGCAAACTCCTCCCGTGCCGCCGTAACACTTTGCCCGGGCGGTGGAATGATTATGGCGAAAACCCAACTCTGATTTCCCTTTGGAAGATAGTTGGCCGGGGGCAGCAACACCCAGGTCAGTAGCGAGGCACCCACAAAAAGTCCGGCGATCAAAGCGCGTCGCATTTTCGCTGAATCGGTCAGCTTCATTATTCTGCGAGTGATTGCCTGCCACCAGTCTTTATGCGCATCGTCAAGACGCACGTCTCTCAGCCATTTTGCTGCTGCGGTCGGGATGATCGTCAGTGCGATGATGAATGAAGCCGTGACAGCAACTGCCATCACGATCGCGAGATCTGCAAACAATTGTCCCGATACGTCTTTAAGGAAAACGATCGGCATAAATATAACAACCGTCGTAGCCGTCGAGGCAAGCAGGGCGCCAGCAACCTGTTCTGCCCCGAGCAATGCCGCTTCGTCTGCATCATGACCTTTTTCTCGCAGGCGCACGATGTTTTCGAGTACGACGATGGCGCCATCCAACACCATGCCCATGGCAAATGCCAGGCCGGCGAGCGAGATAATGTTCAGTGTTCGACCTGCAATCTGCATAAACATGAATGCAGTGAACAGCGATACCGGGATTGCCAGTGCCACCATGAATGTGGCGCGAAATTTGCGCAGGAACCACCACAGAATGCTTATTGCCAGCACAATGCCAAGCAGCAAATTGGTTCTGAGCATAGCAATCGATTCTTCGATGTACTGAGTTTCATCGTACACCTGTTCAATGTTCAGGTTTGCGCGAGCCACCGGCCCCGTCCGCAGCTCTTCAATCGCCGCATCCAGTTCTTCCATGACCTCGAGTACGTTGACGCCTTTCTCAACCTGCGCGTTAAAGGCGATAGATTCCATGCCGTTTTGCAGCATGAGTCCGCTGGCATCGCGCATGACGAGATCGATCGTTGCAATATCCCGCAAACGTACCGGGTTGCCGCCGCGCCAGTCGAGCACCATTTCGCCAAATTCCTGCAATTCGTATTTGCCGGCGAAACGCAGGGTGTACTGGCGACGTCCTATATCGTTGAATCCGCCCGAGGTATCGTTGTTATTGCCAGTCAGTCCGGCAAGCGTCGGGATATCGATGCCCAGTGCTGCCGCTTCATAGGGGTCGAAAGTAATTCGCACCTCGTTGTCGCGCCCGCCGTAGGCATTCGAATTCGAAATGCCGGAAACTCGTTCAATTCGAGCCTGCACAACATCCCTGACGAAGTCGCTATAGCTCGCCATTACGCGATCATTTCCGGGCTGTGGCGTAAGTGCATACCAGGCGATTGCCGAACCAAACTGATCCTGGCCGGCAAATATTTGCGGCTCGGTGACATCTCTGGGATAACGCGGCACCTGGTTCAGTCGATTCATGACCTCAACCAGTGCCCGCTGCAGGTCCGATTCAACTGAGAATGACAGGTTGATACTTGCCCGCCCACGAGCCGCACTCGACTCCATTTTGACCAGACCCGGCAACCCGCGAAGCACATCTTCTTGCGGCTCGATGATCTCCGACTCAACCTCTTCAGGCGCTGCGGCACGCCAGCCGGTAGTGATCTGGATAAACGGCCGTTGCACATCCGGAATCATCTGGATTGGCAACGACGCAAGTCCAACAGCCCCCATAAGGAGCACCAGCAGGATCGCGGCAATAACCGCGACCGGGTTGGAAATCGACTGGCGCGTCAGGTTCACTCAGGGCTCCGGGTCGGCAGAGTATTGTTCTCTGCTATGACAGTCGTTCTTAAGCGAGGTTCGAATTGCTGCCCCAATCTTAACAGGACCGCGGAAACCAGAGATTTATTGCCGCGAATACCCACTGCGTAGTGGTGTCGCCCCGCCCGCCAGGGCAACGTGCGCAGTTTGATTTACAGGAAATCAAGCAGCCGGCGGACAGGGCAACGTCATGCCAGGGGCAGCTCGTGTCAGGGGCCACCTCCCGGCGTGAACAACTCCAGCTCGACCCGTTCTCCCGTATCGGGATTGATCTCGACAATCAGGCCAATGCCCGGTAGGTAATATTTGTTTTCCTCAACACCAGGCTCGAGCGGCGTGAAGTCCGCGGTCATCAGGCAATTACTTGCACAGACTCCTCCTGGCGCGGCCTCGTCCGCGGTAATGCTCAGAATCTCGACGGCATCTTCAGCTTCGCCGTAGGCCACTTCCTGCCGGAACACATCACCGACCTGGGGATCGAACGGCAACAGGATGCCGGGCTCGGCTCCGTCGCGGCCCGCCTTCCACGAGCCGTCGATATCGACAAGTTCGGGCGTTGCAGGATCATCGCCCTCGAAAATCTCGAAGTTCCGGGCGATCTCGCCGCAATACCAGACGTTGCCGGCCAGGTCCTGCGCATACCAGTCCCGGGTAATTTCGACCACCTCGCCATCTTCGCTGGCGACATCAATGACAACGACGCAGCTAACGCCATCGATCAGCTTGGTCTCGCCGCTCACGGTTACCTCGATCGATTCGCCATCGCCGAGGTATAGCCAGTGATTTCCTGTTACCAGCGGAAACCATGGATTTACAGGGACCGTGTTGCCGATCTCGAGCGGGTCAACGAAGTTGGCCGCGAATGCCTCACCATACATCGGTTCGTGTGCGGCATCGCCGAGAGCCTCACAAAGCGTGAGACGGGCATCGAATACCTCGCCGCATTCATCTTCCGTATCGATCGCATCCAATTCCACGTCGACCAGGCAGTCCGCCCGGTCAGCGTCATCAAGAATATCTGTGCAGATCGCCGTGCCTTCGAACAGGTCGTCCATTACATCGACCGCGCATGCACGCATCATGGACACGGCTGCAGATGAACAGGGACCGACAGCGAACATCGAAATGTCCTCGTCGCTTCCGGCCGATGCGATGTCACTCACTGCTGCAGCCAGTGCCTCCATCTCGGGAGTCGGTGCAAGACTGACCGGGATCACACCATCGAGCACGCCGTCCGCAGCATCTGCGGCGAGCGCCGCAACAATCTCGTCAAACGAGGCGTCCTCGACGTTAGCGACAGCGCGCAACAGGAAGCCGAGTGCGGAGGACGCCGCGTGCACTTCATCATCGTCATCGTGATCAATTGGATTAAACCCCATCGGGTAAAGGTCACGGCCGAGCGAATCTGTCGCGAATGCACTGAGTACATTGGCAATGGCGTCGTCGATCGCAGTCTGAATCGCTGCATCGTCGATAATCGTGCCATCTCCATCGGCATCCAGCGCCGCGCGTACCTGCTGTGCGATCAGGGTCGTTTGCATCGAAATGTTGACGCGGTGCACTGTTCCCGCAGCACCCAGCATAACGACAGATTCGAGGTTAGCCGGCGTGTCTTTGAATGTATCGTCTTCCGCATCGGTATTATCGAAAACGAAAAAGACCGCTGTATTCGCAAATTCTGCCGGAACGATAAACAAATACTGATCCTCATCCGCAGGATCCCTGGTGACGGCGCCGATCGCGGACGCTGCATTCAGTGCGGCCAGGCGATCACCATCGGGATCGACGCTGTCGAGTGCTGCCTGAACATCTGCTGCAGCAAAAGCGAAGAGCGTGCCACCGAAAACAGGGCCATCCGTGACGACTCCAGCAATTGTCAACGGTGCCGGGGGCGGTGGCGGAGCCGGCGGTGTCACCGGCGGAGCATTACTGCTGCTACAGGCGGCGGTTAGGCCAAGTGCTGCGCCGCCAATGATCAGAAGCATACAAAAGCGGCGATAAATCCGCATATTCTTGATATTAATCATTGTCCCACTCCCGTAAATGAAACCAGTTCGACGCGGTCGCCTGATTCCAGGTCGACCTCGACGATCAAACCCGTGCCCGGCAAGTAGAACTTGTTTTCCTCGACGTCGGGCTCGAGTGGTGTGAAGTCCCTGGTCATCAGGCAATTGCCGGCGCAGGCTCCGCCGGGTGCCGCTTCGGTCGCATCGATTGCAAGAATCTCGATGGCGTCTT
>JADFGH010000068.1 GCA_022567775.1 Pseudomonadota bacterium
GGTAAATGTATAACTCAGTGTTTCGAATATAGTTACGTAGTGGTAATCGAGATCGCCTATTCGCGGCGCAACCCAGAAGTTCAGATGCACCGGGAATGCGACGAGCACGACGACGTAGCCGGCCATGGCAGGATTGAAGATATTGAAGCCGAGTCCGCCATATAAGTGCTTTGCGACCACGATACCGAACAATGCGGCGGTTGCGGTGACCCACCAGGGCGTCAGTGGCGGTAACGCAAATGCGAGTATTACCGCCGTGACGATGGCGCTGAAATCGCCGAGTGCCACACGAATCGATTTGCCGCGAGCCAGCATCATGCCTGCCTCGCCCCCAATGCAGAACGCGACTGCAATCAGCATGTTAAAGATAAGGCCCGTACCGAAAAACCATACGTACCCGATCGTTGCCGGTATCAGGGCGTACAGCACCTGCCGCATAATCGATGCGACATTGGCCTTCGGTGCTATGAACGGGGCATCCCGTCTCGCGAATTCCATCTGCTCCTCAGGGATCCTGATCGTCTTTCTTGCTGGTTCGTTCCAGGATATCGGTGATCGCTTTCGATCCTCCCTCCCTCGCAGCCTGCTTCTGCGCTTCCAGTTGCTGCGCGCGCAGCAATTGTTCCCTGTCCAGCCGTTGAGTGTGGAACTCGTAGCGCAGTCGGGCACGTTCGGCCCTGGCCACTTCATCGGCCAGCTCACGCATGCGCGCTTTTGCCATCCTGAAGTCGGCAGTCAAAGGAATATGGCTCGGGCAAACCAGGTCGCAACAACCGCACTCGATGCAGTCCATCAGTCCATAGCTGCGCAGCTTTTCCTCGTTATCCGCGCAGGCATACCAGAAGAGTTGCTGGGGCAGGAGTTGCACCGGGCAAACTGACGCGCAGTCGCCACACCTGATGCATGGTTGCTCGTTGCCAAACTGCTCCTCGTCTGACATAACGAGAATACAATTGGTCGCTTTCACCAGCGGTACTCGATCGGTCGTCACGGACTTGCCAGTCATCGGCCCGCCGATCACAAGGTGGTGCACGTTTTCCGTGTAGCCGCCAACGAAATTGATGATATCCGCAACCGTGGTACCGATTCTGGCGAAGACGTTCATAGGTGCGGCAATACCATCGCCCGTCACGGTCGTAACACGGGAAATCAATGGTTCGCCCTTGCAGATCCAGCGGTACACAGCCGCTGACGTACCCACGTTTTGTACAACGCAGCCGACATCGGTTGGTAGTCCCCCGGTTGGTACCTCTTTGTTGGTAACGAGCTGCACGGTTTGATCCTCGGCGCCCGACGGGTAGATCGTCGGTATCTGCTTTATCGCAATGCGATCATCCTGAAGTTCTGTCATTACATCAGCGATCGCATGTATCGCCTCTGGTTTGTCGCTCTCGACCGCCACGAAACAGTGTTCCACACCGAGCGCGTGCATCAGAATCTGTGCGCCACCGAGGACTTCATCTGCCTGCTCCCGCATCAGCATGTCATCGCAAGTGATATACGGTTCGCACTCGATACCGTTCAGTACCAGGTGCTCGAGCGGTGTAATCGACGCGTGCATGAGCTTTTGAGCCGTCGGAAAAACTGCACCGCCCAAACCTACAATACCGCCCTGTAGAATTTTTTGAAACAGGGTTTCCTGATCCATTGATGTAAACGGCGTAATCGCCTCAGACAACTCGATGGCCCTGTCTTCGCCATCACACTCGATGACAATGCAAGGTGCGTTGCCACCGAGGCGGCGCGACACCGGCCACGGCTCGATCGCGACCACTTTGCCGGACGAAGATGCGTGCACCGGCGCACTGATTGGTCCGTCTGATTCGGCAATAAGCTGCCCCTTCAGCACGCGTTCGCCGATGCCCACAACAACATGCGCCGGATCCCCAACATGTTGCGTAATCGGTATGATCAGCTGCTGTGGTACGGGCACATGCGCAATGGGTTGCTTGTTCGACTTGTCTTTACGGCGCGGCATACGCAGGCCGCCGTGCAGGTAGCCGAGATCGAAGGTCGGCGCACTCATGCCGCGTGCTCTATGCGGATGCAGTCAACCGGGCATCGCGGTATGCACAATTCGCAACCCGTGCACTCGGACGCAATCACGGTATGCATGAATTGGCGGGCGCCGACGATGGCATCGACCGGGCAGACATCCCGGCAGTAGGTGCAGCCGATGCAAAGCGCCTCGTCGATCATTGCGAGTCCGGTCATGTTCATCGTGACCCCGGCAGGCGCGACCGGATCACGGCCGAGGAGGTCGGCAAGCCGTTGTATGGTTTCCTCCCCACCCGGCGCGCACAGGTTGATAGCTGCGTCATCCTCGACGATTGCAAGGGCATACGGGCGGCAACCGGGATAGCCGCACTGCGCACATTGTGTTTGCGGCAGCAATTGGTTGACCTGCTCAACCAGTGGATCGCGATCCGCCGGCAGCCGGCTTGAGGCATAACTCAATACCAGGCCGGCCAACAGTGCGATGACTGTTATCGTTGAGACTGCCGTCAGGACTGAAGTCCACATAATTAGTCCGGGCTTAAGTCAGGTGGAATAATCGAAGGGATTCATGGTCGCGCCATGCCCGAGAAACCCATGAATGCCAGCGACATGATGCCAGCGGTCACGAGTGCAATCGCGGTACCGCGAAACGGGCGCGGCATATCCGCCGCGTCCAGCCGTTCACGAACCGAGGCAAACAACACCAGCACAAGTGCGAAACCCATGGATGCTCCGAATCCGAAAAACACGGATTCCATAAATCCCTTGGCCTGCTGCACGTTGAGGAGGGCGACACCAAGTACGGCACAGTTTGTTGCGATCAGTGGAATGTAGATGCCAAGAACCTGGTCGAGCAGCGGACTCAGGCGTCGCACCATGATCTCGGTGAACTGCACGCTGACGGCAATGACAAGAATGAAGCTTATGGTTCGCAGATATTCAAGCTGCAGCGGTACCAGCAGATACTGATGAATCAGGTAACTGACCGCCGAAGACAAGGTCAGCACGAAGGCGGTCGCGAGCGACATGCCGAACGCGGCTTCGATGCTGCGCGACACGCCCATGAAAGGGCACAGGCCGAGGAACCGGACCAGGACAAAATTGTTGACAAGAACGGTGCCAACCAGGATCAGTATCAGGTCTGACATTTCGAAAACCTAAATTAGCCTCGCTACGTTACGCGCATTCCGGGCTTCGCGCCTTCATCGGCGGATAAAAGAAAAATGTCTTCACCGCCGGGACCTGTCGCAAGCACCATGCCCTGCGACACGCCAAAGCGCATTTTTCTCGGTTCGAGGTTTGCAACCGCGATGACGAGCCGGCCTTCGAGTTGCTCCAGTGAATAGGCATCCTTGATACCAGCGAAGACCTCACGCGATTCCTCGCCCAGATCCAGCGTCAGGCGCACGAGCTTGTCTGCGCCCTCGACAGGCTCGGCTTTGCTGATGCGGGCGATACGCATATCGACTTTCCTGAAATCGTCGATCGTGATTTCGGCGGGCCCGGACGATTCCGTGCTGGTGGTGTCCGGTTGTTTGGATTCTTCAACCATTTTATCGACCTGCGATTGTTCGACTCTTGTGAGCAGTGGTTTGTATCTGGAAATCGAATGTGCGAGCAGCGGGGTCGTCGCGGCATCCCACATCCAGGGATCCTCGCGAAACAGCGCTTGTGAATCTGCGGCGACTGCCGGGATGACCGGCGTCAGGTAAATCATCAGCGTGCGGAACATATTCAGTCCCTGCGTGCATGCGGCCTGTACAGCGTCTGCCTGGTCAGCATTCCTGACCATGACCCACGGTTTCCTGTTCTCGATGTAGCGGTTGGCTTTGTCAGCCAGTGACATCACGATGCGCATTGCCTTGGAATACTCGCGGCGTTCGTAATGCTCCGCAATGGTCTCCGATTCGGCCGCGAACTCCGCAAACAGCGCAGGATCGTCCAGCGCAACGGAAAGCTGCCCGTCGAAGCGCTTGCTGATGAACCCGGCACAACGGCTGGCGATATTGACCAGTTTGCCAACGAGGTCTGAATTGACCCTGGCAACGAAGTCCTCGAGGTTGAGATCGATGTCGTCCATGCCGGGGCCAAGCTTTGCCGCGTAGTAGTAGCGCAGGTAGCTCGGGTTGAGATTGTCGAGGTAAGTCCGTCCCTTGATGAAGGTTCCGCGGGACTTCGACATCTTTTTTCCGTTAACCGTGAGAAAACCGTGCGCAAAAACGCTGTCCGGCTGCCGGAAACCGGAACCCTCCAGCACAGCCGGCCAGAAAAGCGTGTGAAAGTAGACGATGTCCTTGCCGACAAAATGATAGACCTCCGTGTCGTGTCCGGGCATCCAGTATTCATCGAAATCGAGGTCATCGGTCCGGTTACAGAGATTCAGGAAGCTGGCTACGTATCCCATCGGCGCATCGAGCCACACGTAGAAGTACTTGTCCGTGGTGCCCGGAATCAAGAATCCAAAATAGGGTGCGTCCCGCGAAATATCCCAGTCGCGTAATCCGGCGGCGAACCATTCTTCGAGTTTGCTGGTGATGTTCTGGTGCAGGTTGGCCGATGCGATCCACTTGCGCAGGCGCTCGTCAAACGCGCTGAGGCGAAAGAAGTAATGTTCCGATTCCTTCCAGACTGGTTTGCTCCCGGAAAGAACGGAGATCGGGTCGATCAGGTCATTGGGTGTGTAAGTCGCGCCACAAACCTCGCAAGCATCGCCGTACTGATCTTCACTCTTGCAGCGGGGGCAGGTGCCGCGAACGAAACGATCAGGCAGGAACATTTTCTCCTGTTCATCGAACGCCTGTTCGATGGTTTTTGTATAGATGTGACCGGCTTCGCGCAGCGCCACGAACATGCGGCTGACAAGCTGCTCGTTTTCTTCAGAATGCGTCGTATAGAAATTGTCGAATGCGACGCCAAATGCCTGCAGGTCCTCATGCTGCTCCTTCGACACCCTGGCGACGAGCTCCTCTGGCGTAATGCCTTCCTCGCGCGCCTTGATCATGATCGGTGTGCCGTGGGCGTCAGCGGCGCAGATGTAGGTGCACTTGTGACCGCGAAGTTTCTGGAAGCGTGCCCAGATATCCGACTGGATATACTCGACAAGGTGTCCCATGTGAATGTATCCATTCGCGTAAGGCAGAGCGCTGGATACCATTATTTTTCGGACTGGGTCTGTCATCCTGGTCGCCGGGGGCGTGTGTGAGTATTCGATAATTCGCTGAAAGTCACCATCCGCAATCCAGTGGCCCCCTCAATCGCAAGGAATTATGCCACGTACAGCAAAAATGGGTTGGGATAAGTTAGCCGAACTAACGGCTGAAATGTCTGGCCCTGAACGGGCGGATTTACTCGTCCAGCCGGTCGTCGGGATGGTCGCTCAGCGACTTGAACCTGGACTTGTTGTTAGCCTGCTGATAGGCCTCCTGCCCGGAGATCACGTCGCGTTCGACGAGGTCCAACAGGGCTGAGTCCATGGTCTGCATGCCGCTGGCGCCACCACTTTGCATGGCCGTCTCCAGCTGATCGAGTTTGCCCTGGCGGATCAGGTTGGCGACGCCGGCTGTATTGACGAGGATTTCCAGGGCAGCGACCCGGCCGGGCTTGTCTTTCAAGGGCAGCAGTTGCTGCGAAATGACGCCGCGCAGGGAAGTCGACAACATCGTTCGAATATGACTTTGCTTGTCCGCAGGGAATGTGTTGACCATTCTATCCACCGTTTGGCCAGCACCATTGGTGTGCAGTGTTCCCATAACCAGGATGCCCATCTCGGCGGCTGTAACTGCGATGCTGATGGTCTCCAGGTCCCTCAGTTCGCCGACCAGGATGACATCAGGATCCTCACGCAAGGCTGAGTGCAGCGCATCGGCAAAGGAACCACAGTGCCGACCGACTTCGCGCTGGCTGATCAGGCATCCCTTGCGTGTGTGCACAAATTCGATCGGGTCTTCGATCGTCAGAATATGCCCCTTCAGGCGCTTATTGATCGCGTCGACCATTGCGGCGAGTGTCGTGGATTTTCCGGATCCGGTCTTGCCGGTCACCAGGATCATGCCCGAAGTGTGCTTGCAAAGATTGTGTACGGCATCGGGCATCTCGAGTTGTTCAAGTGAGAGCGCCTTCGACGGAATGGCCCGCATTACGGCGCCGATACCGTTGAGATGCCGCATAACGTTAACGCGGAACCGCGATACGTCCGGGATTTCATACGCGAAGTCGGCAGCGTCATCCTTCTCGAAGTCCTTCTGCATCTGGCCATTCATGATTTCGTATACCGCCTCTTTGACAAAATCGATCGTCAGAATTTCGTCATTCAGGGTCGTTAACGAACCATAAATACGCACCCGGGGCGGGTCGCCGGAAATAAAATGCAGATCAGAGCTGCTCTTCACCAACGCGTCTTTGAGGTATTGATCGATCTTGTTCAATGCAAATGCTTCCCGTCGCGCCTAATCTTCAGGATCCAGGGCATGGAGAATGCTGGTATCCGTAACAAAACGCTGAAACTTCTTTTTATCAAGTGCGTAGCGAACCGCATCGTCCGGGTCAACCTCGTTTGCCTCAATCGCTGCCAGCAGCGCCTGGTCCATCAGTTGCATGCCGACGTTTCTCCCGGTTTGCAGCTGCGCCGGAATCTGGTGAGATTGATCGGTCATGATGAGCTTTGATATTGCACGGTTATTTACCAAGACCTCCAAAACTGCCTTGCGGCCGCGGCCGTCGGGTGTCTTGACCAGCACCTGGGTTACCACCGCCTTCAGACTTTGCGACAGGAAGCTTTTCGTCTGTTCACGCAATTCGCCCGGCAAAGCATCGATAATTCGATCGATCGATTTGACGGCACTCGTTGTGTGAAGGGTGCCCAGTACAAGGTGGCCGGTTTCCGCTGCGGTCATTGCCATCGAAATTGTTTCGGCGTCGCGTAACTCGCCGACCAGGATCACGTCCGGATCCTCGCGCATCGCGGATCGAACACCATCGGCAAAAGTTTTCAAATGTGTGCCGAGTTCACGCTGGATGACCTGGCTTTTCTTGCTGGGGTGCACGAATTCAATCGGGTCTTCAAGGCTGATGATGTTCAGGCTGCGCGTTTGGTTCAGGTGATTGACCATTGCCGCGAGCGTGGTTGACTTACCGGTACCGGTGGAGCCGGTGACCAGCACCATCCCCTGGTGGTAATCGCAGAAACCGCGAACTACATCGGGCGTATTGAGTTTTTCGAATGTCGGCACTTCATTCGGGATATAGCGGAAGACCGCGCCCACGCCCGTATCCTTGCGAAACAGATTTACGCGAAAGCGTCCACCATCTTCAGCAACGTAGGAAAAATCGAGATCGCGGCCCGAATAAAAGTGGTCCTTTTGCGAATCGCTCAGGATCTCCATGACATAGCTTTCGAGCTCGGTATCCGATAATTCCCTGAATTTGATGGGCATCAGGTCGCCGTTCATGCGCAGCATCGGCGGAACCCCAACCGCGAGGTGGACGTCCGAGCAACCCTGGGCGAGGCCCAGTTTCAGGAATGAATCGATGCGTGGCATGGTGATACGAGTCTGGTCGCGCCCAAGAGTAATGGAACTGCGCGTATCGTAGGATGAAACCGGGGTGCGTGCCAGTGCGCTGGCGCACATTTTTACAGTTGGATTTCGCCCAGTGCGTCCATTAGTTCGTCCATCGACTGGTGTCGCTTGGTCTTATCCACAGTCATGGCTTTGCCAATGAGCGTGGCGTAAGCGTCCGGAACCTCCGGGTTGATCTCCTGGCAGGCCTTGGCCTTGCCCTGGACGTGCTGATACATGACCGACATGTGATCACCGCGGCTGTATGGCGGGATACCGGTGACCATCTCGTACATGATGACGCCAATGCTGTAAATATCAGCTGTCTGATCGACTTTCTTGCCGAGAATCTGTTCCGGGGCCATGTATTTGGGTGAGCCGATTACATAGCCGGTCTTGGTGAGTTGGGTGTCCCCGCTGCTCGCTGCGGCCGCAACACCGAAGTCCACGATCTTCAGCAGGCGCTCTTCATTGACCAGGATATTGGCAGGTTTCAGGTCGCGATGGATAACGCCGGCCTGGTGAGCGACCGACATCCCCGTTGCCATATCCATCGAAAATTGCAAGGCCTTGTCGAAACTCATCGGCTTGGCGTCTGGAATCTCCCCGCTGAGTGTGTGGGACGGGAAATATTCCATAGAGATTGCATAGGCGCCCTGCAGGTGCAGGAAGTCATAAATACGGATGACGTTCTTGTGCGTGATCATGCGCGAGTAGCGCAGCTCGTGCACGAAACGCTTCATCATTTCCTCGTCTGACGATACGTTCGGATTCAGGAATTTGAGAATCAATTGCTCATCAACAACCTCGTCTTCCATGAGGAGCACGGTACCGAACGCGCCCTTGCCGATTTTCTCGATGTACTTGTAGCGGCCCTCGATAACATCACCGGGTTTCAGTTTGGTGATGTCCAGTACTGCGCTCGCCATCGGCGCGGCGGGTGCGGATGCCGGTGCATCTGTCAGCGCCTCGATTTGCGTGCTCGAATCGAGGCTCGCAACCTTGCTCGCTTCTTTTGCTTCCGCAAGTATTTTTTCGAGGTCTTGATTGTCGACGAGAAGCGTCATCGTGTTTTCGCCAATCTTCTCGGCTCGCGCATTTTCCGCGAGTACGGTCTTGGAGAATCGCGCGTTGAGGTCTTTCAAGGCGCCATCCGCGATGTTGATAATCGTCGCGTCTTCGGACTGCTTGATCTTCGTCAGTACGCCACGGATTGTGTCTGCATGCGATTCGTCCGCGAGGCTGGATAGCGCCTTGATCGCTTCGATCTGGAGATCACGCTCCGGCCGATTAAGCATCGGCACGATTTTCTTAATGTGATCGTAGTTACCAATCTTCGCGAGCGCGCGGACCACGACGACGTCTGTCCTGGGGTTTTTACCGAGCATGGCCTCAAGAGTCGGCAATGCTTTTGGTCCGCCAATTTTTGCCAAGGCATCCACAGCACGCTCCCGCACCCACCAGTCGGCATCACCGGTCGCCTTGATAAGGG
>JADFGH010000069.1 GCA_022567775.1 Pseudomonadota bacterium
GCCGACGGATGAATGGGAAAATTTTTATGTGGGCGCGGGCCCGGAAAACATCCTGCTGGTTGGCTTCAAAAACGAGGACCTGAGACCGCTCACCGGCAAGACGCTGCAAGAAGTCGCCGACGAACGCGAAGCGGATCCGGCCGAAACGGCAATTGACCTGGTCATAGAAGATAACAGCCGCGTTGATGCCGTGTATTTCTTCATGTCGGAGGACAATGTTCGCAGGAAGCTCAGGAAGCCATGGGTCAGCTTCGGCTCGGATGCCGGCGCGCCGGCGACCGAAGGCGTTTTTATGAACTCAAACCCGCACCCGCGCGCTTACGGAAATTTTTCCAGGCTGCTGGGAAAATACGTGCGCGATGAAAAAATAATCACCTTGCAGGAGGCCATTCGGCGTATGACCTCCCTGCCCGCTCACAACATCGGCGTCAGTGACCGCGGTCAGCTACGCGCAGGCTATTTTGCTGACGTCGTTGTCTTCGATCCTGAAAAAATCGCCGATAAGGCCACGTTCGAGGAACCACACCAGTATGCGACCGGTGTCTGGCATGTTTTCGTCAACGGCAAGCAGGTACTGAAGAACGGCCGGCACACTGGAGCGACACCGGGCCGCGTCGTGCGCGGACCAGGCTGGGATGGGTGGCTATAAAATACGCCGTTTCAGACCCTGACTTTTTCTATCGCTATTCCGAGTAGCGTGACGCCGATAAGAATCGCGGCGAGTGTCCCGCTTATCTCGCACACCGTAATGATCAGATCTATCATCTTGTTCACCTGAACGAATTGCTGACTGGCGCAACACCCGCCATTCGAGTGCCGCCCGTTTTCAGCTATTCTCGGCGCAACTGCCGCCCCGGTGAATTCGTAAATGTACTTATAAATCAGCGCATCAGAACGAAAATGGCCGCAGGTCTTTTTCGGTCTTCGGCAAATGCTTCTCGCGCATTTCTTCGTGCTTTTCAGGAGGAAACTCGTCGTGGATGACTCGAGTGACGTGAGCCTCGGCAACGATCACCTTGTCATGCAGAATCTTCGCCAGCGCTTTGCCATCTTCGAAGGCTTCTTTTGCTTCCCGCAATATGCGGGGCTTGAGCCGATCGGCGCGCGCCAGGAGTCTTCGCGCCCTTCTCTCGGCCTTCTGTGCTTTGCGGGCGGATTTTCGAAATTCTTTGCGCGCCTTTTTCATGTCCGCGAGAACGCGATTGAGCTTGCTGCGTGAGGTCTTTTTCAGCAGTTCCGGGGTGATCATGATCGCCGCAATAAGGAGCGAGGCTAACGCCAGCCAAAGAGCCCAGTTGGATTGCAGCGATTCAATGTTCATGAGTCAACCATGCGCGGCGTGGATCGACGTTATGGCGATCGCCGAAAAGCGCTTACTTCAATGCCTATCGCATAATTAATCCAGACTTTACAGGGGCTTGTCTGTGCGCGAAGTATCAATAATCACATCGCGCAGACGTCGTGCCCGGGCGCCACCAATGTGGCACGCCCGGGCACTGTCTTTTAATGATGTATGAGCCAGCCAGACGTTAGTCTTTGGGCATCGATGTTGGCCAGACGCCGTCAAACGGGAAGGGTTTTTTATCGGTGTTGAAGGTCAGGTAATCGACGACTTCATACGAATAAATCGCCAGCGAATGACCAAACGCCTTGAGTCCTTCCTTGGTCTCCCCTGTCAGCAGCACGAAGAAGAACTGGAACACGACAACCGCGACCATAACAACGCGCGACAGGCCATAGAGAAACGCGAGTACCAGCATAAAAAAGAGCCGTACCCACGTTGATTTCTGCTTGACGTTCTTTTCCAGGTCGCTGGAGCCGAAATCCTGCTTCTCATCCGCCGTCTCATCAGGCGGCACGTGATCCATCGGTTGATCATTGGTGGTCATTTTGTTTCCTCAATACTCAGGCCAACCCTGACAGGCATATGATAAACCTAAATCATCAGGCCGGGAAACAACAGCTCAAGGGGACTGATCAGACGTCGATGTAGAAAAAGTAGGCCCCCGCCATAACCATCACGGCCACCAGCGACACCAGCAATTTGCCGGTACCCGCGTCCTCTGTCACGGCGGAGGGCATGGGTTTCTTCAGACCATGGACACGGGACGCCCGGTCGACCAGCACTTTGGCGTTCGCAAGCCCAAGTCCGGTCGCTTCCCGAAGCATCTTTATCGCTTCGATTTTGCGTCCATCCGCGATCGCCCGAATTACGTCCGCAGGAATCTGCCTGTCGGTAATTACAACTTCCTTCTGCATCGTCAATAACCACTCATCAATCCGTGACCACGCAAAAAGTCTAGCAAATCCGGGGCCTTCGGAACGCTGAGCAAAGTCTCAGTTTTGCGGCTGAACCCATGCCCTTATTCGGGCGTGTAACCCCAGACGAAATTATCGCGATTCGGCATTTTTACCTGTGGCAGCGATTCTGCATCGATCTCGGCGTCCTCGGCAATGATGTCGTTGACGAACAGCAGGTAAGCCGTGACCGCATAAATATCATCATTAGAGAGACTGCCCGGCATTTGAAACGGCATGGCGCGCCGCAGGTAATCGAAAATGGTCGTCGCATACGGCCAGTAACTGCCAACCGTCTTCAGCGGCTTGGGGCCCGCCAACGAGCCATGGCCACCGGAGAGCACATCGTTCACGCCGCCGGTCCCGTTTTCGCCATGGCAGGCGAGGCAATTCTGGTTGTATATGTCCCTGCCAGTGACGGCATTGCCGGCACCCGCCGGCAGACCGTCGCCGTCCGGCATGATCGTAAAATCAACGGCGGCTAATTCCGTGGCGGTCAATTCCTGTCCCAGACCGGGGCTGTCATCCGCCAGCGCAGCGCCTGTCCCGATAGCGCCGAGACAAACAAGCAACAGCGCATTACGCATAGACATTGGTGACCTCCCCGACTGCACTAACGGCCCAGGCCTGGATACCGTTGTAATGATAGAAGGCGCCATTGGCCCTGCCCTCTAACACGGCGCTTCGCGTCGGTTGCACATTGCCCGCATCATCAGTGGCCCTGCTCATAATGACCGCGGGCCCGCCGTCCCAGCGCCACGCAGAGCGGAATCGCGTCAGGCACCTGGACAACACGTGTTCGTCCAGCGCCGCATCGGCCCAGCTGCTACCGCCATCGGCCGACACCTCAACACGCCTGATCTTGCCGGAACCGCTCCAGGCGATGCCGGATACCTGGTAGGGTCCGGCCGGGCCCATCGTGAAGCCATGCGACGGGTTGGTGATGATCGATTTGACGCCCATCGGGAACGTGAACAGCCTGGCGATTCCCTCCTCATTCAGGTCCGAGTATTTGGAGGTCTCATCCTTGGTCATTGCCGGCTGATCCATTACCTTGATGGTGCGCAGCCATTTCACGCAGGCATTACCTTCCCAGCCGGGAAGGAACAGGCGCATCGGATAACCGTTGCCGGGCCGCAGCCGCTCACCGTTCTGGTACAGAGCCACGATGGCATCGTCCATGACCTTGGCCAGCGGCACGCTCCTGCTCATCATGGCGGCGTCAGCGCCGTCGGCGATGATCCATTTCGCACCCGGCTTCACGCCGGCTTCGTCCAGCAGCACAGACAAGGGCACGCCGCCCCACTCGCTGGCGGCGACCAGTCCGTGCAGCACGCCGCAACTCTGCTGCAGCGGCTCCGGCGCTATTAAGCCACCGCTGTTGCCGGAGCACTCGAGGAACTGGATCCGGGACTTGATCGGATAACGCGCCAGCGCCTCCAGGCTGAATGACAGGGGTCTTTCCACCATCCCGTGGATGACCAGCCGGTGATCGTCGGGGTTGATATCCGGGATACCGCTGTGATGCCGCTCAAAATGCAGTCGGCTGGGCGTTATCAGTCCATCGAGAAATTCGAGCGGCGTCCGGGATACGCCGGTACCGGTCGTCCCGGGCTGCGAAGATACCGCAAGCCGTTTCACATGCGATTCATGAGCAGAGGGCACGCCGTTGTCGCTCATCGGGGCGCCCGGCATTTTCATCCACGCTTCCCGCTCCACACCACCGGCCTGCGCCGTGAGCAAAGCTGCTCCGCCAGCAACGCCTGCTTTGAGAAAGATTCTGCGATCAAGGAGACCGTTGCCCGCGACCGGTGTCTGATCCAGCTCAGCCATGAATACCCCCGATTATTGTTGTTGGTGCCCGCATACTAATACGAAGCGGCGCCGCTTTGTGACCGAATTCAATGCCTGCACAGTCATTCGCTATCCGCGTACGCCTCGCGACACTCAACCAGCATCCGTTCAATTTTTGCCTGGAACTCTCCCCCGGTACCCATTGCAGATGCCTCGTAGGCAAGCTCCGATTTCATGCACCAGGCAACATCGTAGTCGACGCCGGCCAGCATCAGGCCATAATACGCACCCTGTGAGAAGCCCAGGTAATAATCGTCGTGAAATACGAGGCCATCTTCCGCAACCAATGCCGATGACAGTGATATCAACAGGATTAGCCCGGCTGCCAGGGACAAATTTTTCATCAAAGGCTCCACACGCCTGAATTGAAACACGGACTTTACCACCGGCGCGGCGGCCGCCCGTGAATCTACAATTGCGATTTTGTTATGCTCGACTCCGTCCACAACAACAAGATCAGCAATCCAACCCGGAGCCATCATGAAGATTCTGAGAATCACAGTGTTGCCGTTGTCATTACTTTTCCTGCTGGCGGCGTGCGAACAAGGCGCAGATAGCGATGGCGCCGCGCCCTGGTCGAGCAGGTATACGCCGTTGCCGTCCGTGGCGACGATCCTGCAGGGCGCCACGGTGCTGACGGGTACCGGCGAACGCATCGATAATGCCGATGTTGTCATGGATGGCGGCAAGATTATTGCTGTTGGACCGGGTCTCGACGCGGGCAGCATGACGGTCGTCGATGCCGGCGGCATGTGGATCACCCCCGGCGTCATCGATGTGCACTCGCATCTTGGCGTATACCCATCGCCGCAGGTCAGTGCCCATTCCGATGGCAACGAGGCCACGGCGCCCAATACCGCCGAAGTCTGGGCCGAACACAGCGTCTGGCCGCAGGACCCGGGCTTTGTCGCGGCACTTGCCGGTGGTGTCACCTCAATGCAAATACTCCCCGGGTCCGCCAACCTGTTCGGCGGACGCGGCGTCACGCTGAAAAACGTGCCGGGTCAGTCGGTTCAGGAAATGATGTTTCCGGGCGCGCCGCATGGATTGAAAATGGCCTGTGGCGAAAATCCGAAGCGTGTCTATGGCAGTCGCGGCACATCGCCGTCGACTCGCATGGGCAATGTTGCCGGCTATCGCAGCGCCTGGATCGCAGCGGACGACTATCGCAAGAAACTGGCGGCAGCAGAGAAAGGCCGGGGCGAAGCGCCATTACGGGATCTGCAACTCGAGACACTCGCCGGCGTGCTTGATGGCGAGATTCTCGTGCACAACCACTGCTACCGTGCCGATGAAATGGCGGTCATGATCGATATCGCCAAAGAGTTCGATTACAAGATCAGCGCATTCCATCACGCCGTCGAAGCTTACAAAGTTGCCGACATGCTGCGCGAGAATGACATCTGCGCCGCCATCTGGGCGGACTGGTACGGCTTCAAGATGGAAGCATTCGACGGCATTCGTGAAAACGCGGCCATCCTCGATCGGGCCGGCACCTGTACAGTCATGCATTCCGACAGTGCCATCGGCATACAGCGCCTGAACCAGGAAAGTGCGAAAGTGATCGGCGCCGCAGCCAAAGTCGGTATCGATATCCCGCCGGAGCGCGCGGTTCGCTGGTTCACCAGTAACGCTGCCAAAGCACTCGGCATCGACGGCGTCACGGGTTCACTCGAACCCGGTAAAATGGCTGACGTCACCGTGTGGAGCGGCAACCCGTTCAGCGTCTATACCAAAGCCGAGCGCGTCTACATTGACGGCGCGCTCGTGTTCGACCGTCACAATCCTGACGTGAATCCGGTGACCGATTTCAGCCTGGGGACTTCTGCGCTCCATGGAGGTGCGCAATGAGAACTACGATTCGCATGACTGCCACCGTCCTTGCATTTGCCGCATCTGTGGCGTCCGCACAGACGACTGCAATCACCGGCGCGACAGTTCACACCGTTGGTCCCGAGGGCACACTGGAGAACGCGACCATTGTTATCGAAAACGGCCGGATAGCGGAAGTCGGCACGGGAATCCGGGTGCCTGCCGGCGCCGAAGTGATCGATGCCAGCGGCAAGATCATTACACCCGGCCTGTTCAGCGCCATGGGCCAGATAGGCCTCAGCGAAGTGGGCGCCGTGACCGGCACCAACGATGCGGTACAGCGTGGTGACGACTTCTCAGCCGGTTTCGACGTTGCAGATGCCTACAATCGCCGCTCGGTGGTCATTCCGATCAGCCGCATCGACGGCATTACCCGGGCGCTTATCGCGCCGCGCGCCGGTCGCCCTGACGAACAGGGAAACTCCAGCCGGGTGCTGTCCGGCCTGGCTTCCGTGGTGCAACTGGGTGACAGCGGCGATTACCTCACAAGACACGGCGTGGCAGTAGTCGTCAATCTTGGCGAAACCGGCAGCGCGGTTGCTGCAGGCTCGAGAGCAGCTGCAATTCAGGAGTTGCGTGCGGCGCTTGCTGACGCCCTGGACTACCGGCGGAACAAGGCCGCGTACGAACGCGGCGACTGGCGCGAGTATTCGGTCAGCACTGCTGACCTCGAGGCGCTGATCAGCGTTGTCGAAGGCGATCGTTCGATGATTTTTGCGGCAAATCGTGCCAGCGACATCGAGATCGTCATCAAGCTGGCGTCCGAGTTCGGCTTGAGCGCAATTATCATCGGTGGCGCCGAAGCCTGGATGCTTGCGCATGAACTGGCAGCCGCAAACGTGTCCGTGATCATCGATGGCACCGCAAACCTGCCCGGCAATTTCGACCGTATCAACGCCAGGCTGGAAACAGGCGGGATACTCGCTGCTGCGGGGGTTCGTGTCGCGTTTGGTGCCGGAGCGCAAACTCACCAGGCCAGAAACATCACGCAGTCTGCCGGCAATGCCGTCGCCAATGGCATGGACTGGGATGCTGCGCTCGAGGCAATCACCCTGGCTCCTGCAGAGATGTATGGCGTCGCTGGCGAAGTCGGCAGCATTGAGACTGGCAAGTCAGCAGATCTCATCATCTGGGGTGCCGATCCGCTCGAATTAACGAGCTATCCGGAGCAGGTATTTATCCAGGGAGAGTCGATTCCAATGGAAAGCAGGCAAACCCTGCTTCGTGATCGTTACCTGCAGACAGACACGGTTAAACCGCCGGCCTTTCGTCATTAACCCGGCAGACATCCCGCCGCGGCGGGCTCGAGTGGACCAGTCGTCGGTGACTTGCTTGCCGGCACCTGTTTGTCGACGAATTGGGCAGTTTTGCATGCATCATTCGTCGACAGAAAGTGTCAGACTTGCCGGAGTTTCCGCAGCCAAAATTCGCCCCGAAGCGCCAGTTATTTTCACTATTGGTCAATAATGTTTCCGCGGAAACACGGAACCACGGAAACAAGCAAAACAAAACGCCATCAGGATGCCGGGCACGAGCATCCCGGCGACCTGCTTCACCAAGCCCCTTGCCCCGCTAACTGCATTGCGGCCGCCTCCCCCTGTGACAAGGATACCCTGCCTGGCTCGGCATGCAGGCGCCAGCCAGGTGTTTCATTTTGACGCAAAATGCGTTACATTTACGTCACTTTCGCAATACAGTAAATCGATGGCCAAGATCAAGATAGCCACGCTCAACCTCAGAATCGACCCCGGCGTGAAAGAAGCCGTACGCGAGGCTGCGGACAAGGAGCACCGGAGTGTGGCCAACATGGTCGAGATGCTGATCCGCCGGCACTGTGACCACACCGGCATCGTTATTCCTGACCAGAGCGATATGTTCCCGGGGAAGCAAAATGGATGAAAAAATGATGAGAGCGATGGTTACCGCCGGCGCCATCAAGAAGATCAACATCATCGGTAACGGCGCCCGGTTTCATATCGAGGCCAACACGCCCAACGGTTCAGTTACCGCGGAAACACACAAAGGCAAGATCAAGACCTGGGTAACGCTGGATGCCGCCGCCAAATGGGTGCGCGCCCTCGGCATCGGTACTGCGCATCTCAACCTCGCCCGCTGGCAACCCGGTCAGCGGGAGTTCCCTATTTAGCGGCCGTCCCCTGGTTTACAAATTCATCGATGAGATGAATGACAGGATCCAGGCTTTCGTCCTCGGTGACGAACCAGTGGTTATTCCCTTCCAGTAACACCATCCGGGCGTTCGGCAATTGTGCCGCCACTTCTTTACCGTACTTGACCGGAACCGCGAGATCCCCTTTTCGATGCAAGACCAGTGCCGGCGTACTAACGGTCCCCGCGATGTCGCGAACGTCGATATGACTGATGCCTTTCAGAAAAGCCGCTGCTGTTTCAGGGGTCGCTGAAGTTCGCTGCAAATCATTGAAAAGCTGGTTCTCCGCCGCATTTCCGTCGGGAATGAATGTCGCGGTAAACATCTGGTGAAACGCCGCGGAATCGCCGCCCCAATGTTTTGGGATCAGGCGCGCGATGGGAGCTATTTGCGGCACGTCGTCGAGATCAGGGGATACCAGGAACGACCCCCAGATCACCAGGTGACTGACCCGCTCAGGATGTTTGGCCGCGTAACTGATTGCAGTAGATCCGCCCTCCGACATTCCGAGTAATGCAAACTTGTCTATGCCACTCGCATCGATGACAGCCTCAAGGTCTTCAAGACGGGTTTCCGGGCTGAATGTGTCGACATTCCGGTCGGAAAGCCCCATGCCGCGCCCGTCGTATCGAATTAGTTGAAAACGGCTGGCGAGCTTCTGGCAAAAAGCGGACGAGATGGGCGAATCCCATTCCATTTCCAGGTTGGTAAACCAACCCAGCGAACGGACCAGCGGATAACCCGAGCCTGCCGATGACCAGGCGATTTTCAGGCCGTCGGCTACCCGTGTGTAGCGGATCTCCTGGGGAAGTTTTTTCGCCTCGGTTTCGGGAGTTACAGTATCCGAATCACCA
>JADFGH010000386.1 GCA_022567775.1 Pseudomonadota bacterium
GGTTCTCAAGTGCCGATCGACAGCGCGGCTGCCTGAGCGTGCTGCGATTTCGATTTTGTGCGGCTGCAATGCCGGCAACCTGCCAGTGCCATCACTGATGACAGCGGTGCCGTTTTCAAGCGTCTCCATCACGATGTGCTCGGTAACCGGTGAGTCGACGTTTGCGGCCTGATCGTTTGCCGACTCTGCAAGTGTCAGCAAGCGAACACGTTGGGTTGCAGATTCGATGAGTGTCAGAAGCGCTTCTGGAGAAATTGAACCTCGAACGATCTGGAATACTTCCTGGTCACCGACGAGCGCTTCAAGGCCGTCTTCCTTGTCAGTGCCGGCAAGCAAAATTCCAATCGTGTCGGGCGATCTTTTTCTGGCTTCGCGAAGTGCATCGAGTCCACTCATGCCCGGCAAATCCTGTGCGGACACGAGGACGTGTATCGGCGTGTCACCGAGCGTGTTTAAAGCTTCGGTACCACTCGTTGCGCAATGGACCGAATATTTATCGTCGAATCCAGCGCTCAACAGATCCAGCGTACTCTGCTCACTGTGTATCAGAAGAACCTGAGTTTTGAAATGCTCGAACCCCACCCCCGTCCTCCTTGGCGGTTATGTTTAACAGGCAATGCAGACCTCGCGATCAACGAGTATATCCTTGACTGGCTTGAGTTTTGTTGCCAGTGGACGACAAGATTCCTGATTTGTGACGAAGTGCACATTTGACGTGCATGATACCTAACGATCGGCCCCCGGGTGACCCCGGAATTGCGGATTATTGACCGGGGAAAGCCCGTTAAGCGCAAACCCGGACGCCCTCACAGGTAATGCGAAGCAATTTCCAGCCGGGTTCCCGGCTCAGGCTGCCTGACCGCGGTCGCGAATTTCCTCGCTAAGCTCCAGGATGGCGTCGCTTAACGCCAGCACCTTCTGATGTTTCGATCCGAGCCTGCGCAGAGCGACGGTCTTCTCATCAATTTCGCGTTGTCCTACTGCCATCAATACCGGTACTTTTGCAACGCTGTGCTCCCTGACTTTGTATGAAATCTTTTCGTTGCGAAGATCTGCATCGGCGCTAATGCCCGCATTTCGTAATTGACTGACGACATCCAGCGCATAGTCATCGGCATCGGATGTAATCGTCAGCACTTTGGCCTGCGTCGGCGAAAGCCACAGCGGCAATTTGCCTGCATGATGCTCAAGCAATATTGCAATGAATCTTTCGAGAGAGCCGAATATCGCCCGGTGTAACAGGACCGGCGTATGTTTCTGGCCGTCTTCGCCGATATACGTTGCACCGAGTCGTTCGGGAAGATTCAGGTCGACCTGGTGGGTGCCGCATTGCCAGTCCCGGCCAATGGCATCGCGCAAAACAAATTCCAGTTTTGGTCCGTAGAAAGCGCCTTCACCCGGATTGTGGATGTAATCGAGGCCGGATGAATCGAGAGCTGCTTTGAGCGCCGCTTCCGCCTGGTCCCATACCGCATCATCGCCAACCCGGACTTCCGGGCGATCGGCATACTTGATCACGACATCTTCGAATCCGAAATCGCGATAGATGCTGAGGATGAGATCACAAACGGCGATGGTCTCGTCGGTGATTTGCTCCGGCGTGCAAAATATATGTGCATCGTCCTGCGTGAACGCGCGTACGCGCAACATGCCGTGCAGCGCGCCCGATGGTTCGTAACGATGCACCTTGCCGAACTCGGCGAGGCGATAGGGCAGGTCGCGATAGCTCGTGATGCCTTGTTTGAACAGCTGCACATGGCCGGGACAATTCATCGGCTTGATCGCGTAAATGCGGCCGTCCTCGGTCTGCGTCGTGAACATGTTTTCGCCGAATGTTTCCAGGTGTCCGGATGCTTCCCAAAGCGACAAGTCCATCAACTCCGGCGTATTCACCTCCTGGTAACCGGCCTCGTTCTGGCGCCTGCGCATGTAGTCGACCAGGTTCTGAAACAGTGACCAGCCTTTCGGGTGCCAGAAAACCGCACCCGGCGCCTCTTCCTGAAAATGAAACAGGTCCATGATTCGGCCGAGTACCCGGTGGTCGCGTTTCTCCGCTTCCTCCAAACGGTGCAGGTAGGCCTTCAGTTGTTTCGGAGTGGCCCACGCCGTGCCATAAATTCGCTGCAGCATTTGGTTTTTTGCGTCACCGCGCCAGTAAGCGCCCGAGACTCGCATCAGTTGAAATGCGCGGCCAAGCTTGCCGGTCGAGGGCAAATGCGGACCGCGACACAGGTCGATGAAGTCACCCTGGCGATAAAGTGTCAGCGTTTCATC
>JADFGH010000070.1 GCA_022567775.1 Pseudomonadota bacterium
AAGTTATGACGCGACTGTTACGGTCGCCATCATGCATCATGTCCAGCTCGTCGTATGACCGATAGCGCCCTACTTCGTCGAGGAGATCGGAGGACGGCATGTTCGTGGCGCCGCGGATATGACCTGGTCGGCCGTACATGGAAAACTCACCCCGATAGTGAGCAACGGGCAGTGCGTCGACCAGACTTACGTCGCTATTGTCGATGGCCGCAAGCACCTGGTCGCGGTCCACAATCATTGTCGAGCGGGGAACGGCAGTAAACTGTTTCGCAGCTCGGTTGGCCGGTACTGTTGACAGTGGTCGACCGTCGGCTTTCCAGGCCTCCAGCCCGCCATCGAGCAGCGCCACCCGGTCGAAACCAGCCCAGTGCAGCATCCACCAGACTCGGGCGGCCCAGTCCGGGTTGTTCGCGGCGTACAGGACAACCCGGGAATCATCACCAACACCCAGCGCGCCCATGGCGGCACTAAACTCCCCTGGCGTCGGCATGCTGAACTCCAGCGGGCTGTCGAGGTCGGAGAGATCTCCCGTGAGATCAGCGAATCCGGCAGTCGGTATATGGCCAGCCTCGTAATTTGCCCGTCCACTCACACTCTGCAGCGCGCCATTTTCATCAGGCCCCACGAGGACCGTGCAGTCGAGCACCACCAGATCCGGGTCATCGAGGTGGTCGCTCAACCACTCGGCAGTTACCAGCGTGTCAATCGTTGGCTCGATACTATGCGTAGAGTCGGTCGGTTCGCTTGAGGTCGTACAGGCACTCATGAACGCCAATGTTGCGATCAGGGCGAAGAATTTCCGTGCGCTATGAGCAGATTTCATGCTTGAGAGGCTAGCATAAGTAAGGTAATCGCGGCTGAAGCCGCTCCCACAGCCCCGCCGCGATTACAATTCGCAGAATTTTTGTAACAACGGGAAATACAGTGCCGTGCGCACCGGCGCATCGGTCAAATTACGGTAAAGGGCTGCATACAAATCGAGCTGCGGCCGGTAACGGGCTGCTTCCTGCTCAAGGAATCCCTCGAGGTCACCGCCCTCGTGGGTGCTGGTCTTGTAGTCGACAATCCAGTGAACTCCTTCATCGTCGATACGAATCCGGTCGATTACGACCGACCGGAGCTGTCCATCGATTACGCCGCTCACCGCCAATTCTGTCTCGCCGTCACCGAACAGGACCCAGCGACCTTTCTCATCGCTGGAGATTTTCCGAAGTGCAACCGCTACACGATCACACACTGCTTCGATTTCCTCTTCTCTCACCCCCAGTGCGCGCGCCCACCGCCCGCTGGTCCGGTGCAACCTTTCCTTATCGTCAATGTCGGCGATGCCATCTGACATCCTTTGTAACCAGCGATGCACGATGGTCCCCGCATGGCGCGCCGCCGAACCAACCCAGTGATACTCGACTTGCGACTCGTTGCCCGCTGCAGACTGATCGGCGCCGCCCCTGCGTCCCGGCAAGGGCGGCGCACTGGAAGGTGGCTCTGACTTCAGCCGGCGCAACACCGGAGCGACCAGATGCGCTTCATCGCCAGCGTAGGAAGCGGCGCTCTCGGCGATGCCTGATTCTGCAAATGCCCGCGCGACGACCGGCTCGATCGCGGGCCAGAGACGATGGAACAGGCTCCTGCCGTCCGGCTGCCGGTACGACTGGCCGTCCGCTGTCAGGCCAACGTTGCCGATCAGCTGCAGACTCTTGACCGCACGCGTGCAGGCCACATAGAGCAGGCGGTCGAGTTCGAGCCGCTCCTTGTCTCTTTGTGTTGCCTCGATGAACTGGTGCAGCGGATCATTTTCGAGCTCGCTGCGGGGCCCTACCGTACTGATAATCATTTCACTGCGGCCGTCACTACCGGTATTGATCAGCCAGCTCAGTACCGCTCTGTCACTGACTCTCGCCGCTCTGCCCAGGCCATGCAGCACTACGTGGTCGAACTGAAGTCCCTTGGCCTTGTGCATGGTCATGATTTGCAGACGGCAGTCAGGATCGAGCCTGCTCGATACCCGCTCCCGGTCCAGCATGCGCTCGAGATCATTAACGTCGGCCAGCGAACCGGCCGACTCGATTCTCCCGATGACGTCCAGGAAGCGATAGACATTGTCGAGCTGTTCTGCGTCTCGCAATAAAGAGGGACCAGCCAATGCATACCAGGCCCGCTCGACACGATCACGCAAAGTTTCAGTGGCACTGCCGCGCGTCGAAGCAACCATCCTTTCGCGGAATTTTGTCAGCCGCTCGACGGCGTCGACGGACAGGGTTGCCATTCGATCCTGATCATCAAGCAACTCAACGACAGTGCTGCTTGCGTCATTCTTGACGATGCTGTGAAGATCACTCCAGCACAGCCCCACCCATGGGCCACGTAACAGGGCCAGCCAGGCAAGCCGGTCCGACTCATGGCACAGCGCCCTGGTCAGCGCAAGCAGGTCAATGATCTCCGGCAAATCAGTCAACTTGTCGATTTCAAGCGCCTGGTATGGAATGGCCGCAAGCCGAAGTTGGTGAGTGAGTGCCGGCAAAATAGTTCTGCTGCGGACCAGGACGGCAACGCCCTCGTCCGGGTGCTGGTGCAGGCACTCCCTGATAACCTCAAGCGTGTATCGGGCCTCCTCGTCGGGACTGGCGTCGAACAGCGGATGTATTCGATACTCGCCGGAATTCGCGTGCTCCTCGACCGGCACTGATTCAGAGTAGGAGATTGCACCGCTGGATACATCGTCCTGTGAGGGCAGAATCTGGCTGAATATTGTGTTGAACCAATGTACAAGATGCTCACCGGAGCGAAAATTTCTCCGCAGTATCAGTGAATCGAGTTTGACGCCACCGATGCCGTTAAGTCGCGCCAGCAAGAACTGTCCGACCTCGGCATCACGAAACCGGTAAATCGATTGCATAGGATCGCCGACGCAGAACAAGGTGCGTCCGTCGCCCGGCGACCAGCCCGCCGTCAGTTTTTTCAACAAACCGTATTGACTGAGCGACGTGTCCTGCATTTCGTCAACCAGCAGGTGCCTGAGCTGATAGTCGAGCATTAACGCGATTTCACCCGGTTGGTCGAGCGGCCCAAGCGCATGGTTCGCAGCCAACGCCACCTGGATATGATCACTGACGCCGCGTTCGCTGAACAGCCGTTGCAACTCCCCCACCGCCAGTGGCAACAATTTCAGCAATGCCAGCAGTACGTCCCATTGTTGGTCAACGTATCGTGGCTCAGGCAAGCTGCGAATGCGCAACAGGTTTTGATGCAGATCCGGCAACTCGCGCAGCTGATCGATCAGCGCGTACAGGGATTTCTTCTGGCCTTTATCACCAGCCGGGAAGCCGTCGTTCTTGTTGATACTCTTTCGCCAGTCGCCGCCTTTTGTCAGCAGGAGTCCGGAGATCGCCTGCCAGGCAACGCGATCGCCCGCAGCCCTGCCCGGCAGTTTGTTGCCGGGGGCTAATCCACACAGCGGATGGTCCGGTTTGTCACTTTTATGCAGATTGTCAATGGCGTAGCTAATCAGGGCGAGAAGTTCAGACGCACGCTGTTCCGTGAATAGTCTGCTCAGGCGGGTCAATTGCTGCACGACGATGTTCTCGATATTTTTTTCGAGTTGCCTGCGTGCTTCGATCGCGTTCTGTGGATCGGACAGACCGCTACCAGTCATCGCCAGCCATTGATCCCGGTAAGCGAGCATTCGCGAAATGTGCGAAATGTAAAGGCCCGTGTGATTGTCCAGGTGCATGAGTACACAGGCAACGGACTCTCCGGCGCCGTCCGTGGCGTCAAGGTTGTCAAACGTTGCGGCCGCAGCGGCGCGGTACATGGCGCTCATCTCCGCACCGGTCAGCGTGGCGCCGATCCCCCCAAGCCCGGAGCTAAGCGGCAGTGATCTGGCAATACCTGCGCCAAAAGCATCGACTGTCTGGATTCGCATGCGGCCAGGTGACTGGATGAGATTCCAGGCTAGCTTGCGATCGCGCGCCAGCGCCGCGGATGCTGCCCGGAACGTAGTACGTTCGTGTTCTGCCGCGGGTGCAACACCATCGCGCGCGAGCCGCAACGCGCCGATAACCCGTAGTTTCATTTCGGACGCAGCTTTTCGCGTAAAGGTAATCGCCAGGATTTCTTCCGGATTGTTCACTATTGCCAGCAGTTTCAGGTAGCGCTGGATCAGCAATTCTGTTTTGCCGGAACCGGCTGGCGCCTGCACGATTGCTGAGCGTTTTACGTTAAGCGCAGCGGCGCGCGAGCGCCCGTCTGCCTGCAGTAGCTCGAGGTCAGTGAGCACGCCTGGCTTCCTCGAGGCGGCTCAGAATGCCAAGTGGGCGCCCTTCATCCGCCGTCAGCAGCAGATTGATACGCACATCGCCGGCCGCGATTTCCCTGAGTGCCCGGTGCACCTCGTCGCACCATGCAGCGAGTCGTTCCGGCCATGCATCCTGTCGGGCAACATCCGACTCCACGCTGCCGGGCGTCCCTTTGTAACTGATCGAGCGGCTGTCTATGTTGATGAGTGCGAGTCCGCCAACCGTTTCCTGCAATACGTCCGCATACACAACAAGCTGCAGGTCCAGTGGATCACCATCCCTGTTGAGCAGATTCTTAGGCCTGCCGGTCTTGTAGTCGATGACGAGTAGCGAGCCATCTGTGAGACGATCGATGCGGTCGATCCTGAGCTTGAGCCGGACACCGTATGCTGCGGAGTCGATCGATTTTTCTACATCCACGACCACATACGCGGGGCGTTCGATCTCCGCGCTGACAAAACTTCGTAACAGCCGAAACAGCCGTGTCCGCTCGAGACCCAGCAGTCGCGCGTGCGTTGCATCCGCATGCCGCAGATGACCGGCAAGCGCCGAATCGATCGCACTGCCCAGGCGCTGTTCGAGATTCGCCGAATCCCAGTTTTTTACGTCTGCCTGGCTCGGGCGGCCGGCAAACAAGGTATGCAGGGCGTTGTGGATGATATCGCCACGCACACCCGGAGCAATGCCGGGCTCGATGGCGTCGGGACGCCTGACCCCGAGGCGACCGTAAACGAATGCAGCGAAAGGCTCGACGGATTGTCGCTGTACCGTGTAAGCACCGCCTCTGACGGTTTCGTCCGCGGTTACCGCAGGCACGGGATCATCCGTGATCATTGCCGTCGCGTCTGTTCCGTAAAAGCGGGCGGCATGCCAGCCCGGATCTCCTGGTCCGCTATAGATATCAAGGGCCATCTCGTCCAGCAGGCTGCTGGCCGCCAACTCTGACTCGCCATCGCTTCGCGGCCAACTGAAGACCGCCGTTGGTGCGCAGCCCGCCAGGCGCTGCAACACGCGCCTCGAAAACAGGAGCGTGTCGGCAGGTGTCGCATCGGGCAGGCCGGATTCTTTTTGCAGTTCGCGCGACAGCAGCGACGAAGGATTGCCGGCAGGCGGCCAAAGACCTGCATGCATCCCGCTAATCCACACGTGGTCGAATTCCATGCCGGCAGCCTCGAGTGTGCCCATCAGCGACACGACGCCAGCATCTGCTTCAGGTTGAAAAATGACATCCGCCGCAAGCGAGGCAAGCCGCAGCACCGCCTCATTGAATCGCAGTTGCGGCGTTACGATTGCCGTTCTTGCCAGTTCATTCAGCAACTCGCGCCAGCGGTTGACGAGCTGGAATTCGCTGCTTGTCAGTGCTCCCTCGCCCGGCCAGCACCATTCGCTCAGCAATGAATCCATGCGGCCTGCCCAATATGCCGGGCTGGCCGCATGTCGCACATCCTGTTGTAACGCGATGACTGCTTGCATGCCGCGGAACCAGGCGAGTGAATCCGCGCTTTCGTCCCTGCCTTTGAGTGCCCGCAAAAGACTGCCGGCCGACCACGACTGATCGGGCAGCCTGCGCAATTTGAGCTCCAGGCGGCTGCGCCCCGCTAATTGCTGGCTGGCCACGCATTTGCTGCGAAGTAACAGGCTGATCTCTCGCGTGGAAAGGCCGTGATGGATCCACCGCAGGATCAACAATGCGCTGGAAATAGCGGGAAAATCCGACAGCTTGCGACCGTAAGATACATTGACCGCCGCGCGTAAGCCCTCGCCATCGTACTGCCAGCCCGGTGCCAGGCCTTCGCGAACCAGTCGCGCGGTTCTGTCTGCCTCGCTTTGCAAGGCCGGACTGATGACCGCTATCTTCGCCTCCGCATCACTTTGCAAAATATGCCGCGCCCAGGCGCCCGCCGCGCGCATCTCGGCATCATGATCTGCAAACGACGCCACGCTTGCATGAGCGCCCATATCAGGTTGCGGCGCCGAGCGCACTGTGCAACCAGCCGCCGCCAAGGCATCGATGACCTCCGTCACCGCGGGCGAAAAGCGGTCAAATCCGGCAACAACCACCGCCCTCGGCGCACGGGTGAGTTTGTTTGCCAGCAATCCCGCAACCAGCCGTGGGATGCTGTCCCGGTCCGTCCAGGCAGCCGATTCCAACAGCGCCTGGTAATCTGCCGCTGCGGCCGCAAACATCTGCTCATCGGGGCTGCGCGCTGATGCTGCGAGGTCAGCCAGGGGAACATTCCAGGCCTTGAGTGTCTGCCAGGCATCACGCGCCTGCCGAATGACACCGCTCAAGGCAGGCACGGCGTCCGGCGCGTGTTTCCTGAGGCAGCGTTCCCACAGGATCGAACTGGAAAAATCATCGATGGTAAGCGGCAACGGCAGCGGGTCGGCAACGGCTTCGAGTTGCCGCTTGCACCAGTCGTTCCAGAAACTAATTGCGGGCGTTACCCAGGACTGGACGCCGGCTTCCAGCTGTTGCGCCGCATACGCAGCCTGAAGTTCGCGCGTCAGGCGCCGGCTGGCCGTGATGACGACTGCATCCCGGGCAATTGCGTCCTTAAGCCATAGGTACATCGGGTCACGCGTGCTGTGCCAACAGGGTGTCTATCCTCGAGAATACGTCCTTGATAACATCCGGATCCGGCAAAGTCGTTATTCGAAAGTGATCGGAATACGGCGTATTGAAACTGCTGCCGGGCGCAACCAGTACGTGTTTGCTTTCCAGCAGCTCAAGTGCGAAAGCCCGGTCATCGAGCCTGCCGGCCAGTGCATCGTCCAGCCGGATAAACGCATACATAGCGCCTCTCGGCATGATCATGCTCAGGTAGCGGCTTTGCCCGAGGGCATCGGCGACGGCCTGACGTGACTGAAACAGGCGACCGCCAGGGGCGACCAGTGCCGCAATACTGTGAAAACCGCCAAGCGCCGTCTGTACTGCCCATTGGCCAGGCACGTTGCTGCACAGGCGCAGGGCGGCAAGCAGCTCCATTGCGTGTTTCAACGATGCCGCTTTTTCCAGCTCGCCCGTAAACACGCACCAGCCCACACGGTAACCGCAGGCCCGGTAAACTTTCGAGAGTCCGGAATAAGTGAGACACACCGTATTTCTGACGAGCGTCGCGAGCGGAATAAACTCGGCATCGTCGTAGACCATCTGGTCGTAGATTTCGTCAGACAGGACCACCAGGTTGTGTTGCTCCGCCAACGCGACCATTTGTTCGAGCGTAACCCTGTCGTAAACTGCACCCGTCGGATTATTGGGATTGATGATGACCAGCGCCCTGGTGCGCGGCGTAACCATCGCCTCCAGCGCCGCGAGATCGGGCACGAACGACTTCTCCGGCGGGCATGGGTAATGCCTGACGACGCCGCCGTTTAGCGCGACTGCAGCAGACCACAGCGGATAATCCGGGCTTGGTATCAGCACTTCATCGCCCGGATTCAGCAAAGCGCGGAGCGACAGGTCGATCAATTCACTGACGCCGTTGCCGATAAAGACCTCCTCAGCAGTGACGTCCATGACGCCGCGGTCCTGCTGCTGCATGACGACCGCTTCACGGGCGGGAAAAATGCCCTTCTGGTGGCTGTAGGGTTCCGCCCGACCGAGGTTTTCGATCATTGCCAGTCGCATTGTCTCCGGCGTACGAAATCCAAATAACCCGGGGTTGCCGATATTCAGCGAGAGAATCTCGTAGCCCTGTTTTTCGAGCTCGCCGGCGCGGTGCGCGAGCTGACCGCGAATCTCGTATTTGACCTCCGCCAGCGTTTTGCTGGTCTGGATGACTTGTTCGATCATCGCGCGATCATATAGCACCATCCCGTGACAGCGCTGCTATTTCTTCCGGGGTGTATTTCAGATCCTCACCAAGTATCTCGAGTGTGTGTTGTCCGAGCAACGGCGGCGCCTGACGATATTGCACCGGCGTGGCTGAAAAGCGCACCGGATTTGCCACCGTTGCGACCTCACCGGCGACCGGGTGTTCCAGATGCCGGACAAGCTGCCGCTCACTCGCGTACGCATCCGAAAAAATATCGCCAATATTGTTGATTGGCCCGACGGGCACGCCGCAGGCGGTCAGCACCTGTAGCCAGTGGCCCGTGTCCTGCAGAAGAAATTTCCCCGCGAGAATGTCGATAAGCGACTGGCGATTCCCGACCCTTGCCGCGTTCGTCATGTATCGCGGGTCGGTCGCGAGATGCGGGCAACCGAGCGCCCCGACACAGGCTCTGAACTGCGGCTCGTTACCGACGGCCAGCATCAGGTGACCGTTCGCGGTCGCAAACAATTGATAGGGAACCAGGTTCGGGTGCGCGGTACCTTGCCGCTGGGGCACCTTGCCGCCGACCAGGTAATTCATGTTTTGATTGGCAAGCCAGGCCACCTGGCTGTCGTACAGGGCAATATCGATGTGCTGCCCTTTGCCCTCGCCATTATGCGCGGCCAGCGCCGCGAGAATCGCCGTAGTCGCGTACATGCCGGTCATGATGTCGCAGATCGCCACGCCGACCTTTTGCGGGCCGCCTCCCTCTGCATCTGCTGGACCCGTGATGCTCATCAGGCCGGCCGAGGCCTGCATCATCGCGTCATAGCCCGGCTCGTCCGCGCGCGAGCTCGTTTGACCGTAGGCCGTAATCGAACAATAGATCAGCTGCGGATTGATCGCATGCAGCGACGCGAAGTCCAGCCCATAGCGCGCCAGAGAACCAACGCGAAAGTTTTCAATCAGTACCTCACAG
>JADFGH010000071.1 GCA_022567775.1 Pseudomonadota bacterium
GATGCGTGAGACCTTCGGCAGATTCTCAATCGGCGGGCGTGCCAAGGGACAGTTGTGGAACTACGAGGAAACCCTGGCAGTCCCTGAGTACGATCACGAGTACTGGGAGATCGGTGTCAACGCCCAGTATCGCTTCACGTCTACGTCACTGGTACGTCTCAGGGCTGAGTACAACACGCGGCGATTCGGCGACCGTCCCGCGTATGAGCTTGACGGAACCCAACCGATCGGCAACCCCACGATTCGTTACGATTACATCGAGTATGGCATCGAGGCGCGCCAGCGAATCACGCGTGCCATGTGGTTTGGCGTCGCTTATGCGCGCACCGAAAGAGAAGACCGTCATGTCGGCTATAACAACTACTTCCGGGATAACTACGGTGCCCAGTTTCACCTGTCATTCGGGAACCGATTCGACCTCGACGCCACCGCTCTGTATCGTATTTACAACTACCAGAACGCATTCGCCTTCCACGAACCCGCCGCCGGACGAAAAACACTGGAGTCTGCCATCGGCACGGCCGCAGCAACATTCAGGATGACTGATACCTTAAGTCTGGTCGGCGAATACCGGTACCGCGATGTCGTGTCCAGCGACACACGCATCGAGTATGCCCGCAGCCTGATACTGCTCAGCATTCGCTGGGTGCAATAATCCCGGCCAAAACAAGGCCGCTTCGCGACCTTGACGATCACTGAGACTGCTTCTCGAAATACCGCCGGGAAACCAGTTTATGGTGGCTCTCGTGCTCCCGTTCTTTGCTAGACTGCGCCCCGGGACCAAGGGTACCTCTATATGCCTCTCGTGAGCCGCGTTGCGGCGCGGCGGTGACAGGTATATAGAGTTAACCTCAACCACTGTTTGTCGCCGATGGATGTCACACCCATACTCGAACCGCTGAATGATGCTCAGCGACAAGCTGTTACTGCACCATACGAGCCCTTGCTCGTTATTGCCGGTGCTGGCAGCGGCAAGACCCGGGTGCTTGTGCACCGGGCCGCCTGGCTGATCGATGTCGAGGGTATCTCGCCGCAAAGCCTGTTGGCCGTCACCTTTACCAACAAGGCCGCCGCCGAAATGCGCGGGCGCGTCGAATCCTTGTTACAGATGCCCGTCAATCACCTCTGGATCGGCACATTTCACGGACTCGCCCACCGCTTGTTGCGCAGACATTGGCAGGACGCAGGACTGCCACAGAATTTTCAGATCATCGATTCCGATGATCAGCTAAGAATCATCAAGCGCCTGCTCAAGGGCCTCGAACTCGATGACGACCGCTGGGTGCCGCGTAAGATCCAGTATTTCATTAATGCGCAAAAGGACGAAGGCCTGAGGCCGCAGCACCTCGATGACGAGGGCGACATTAATCGCCGTCAGTATATTTCTCTTTACCAAAGTTACCAGGAAGCATGTGACCGCGGCGGCCTCGTTGATTTTGCCGAGTTGCTTTTGCGTGCCCATGAACTTTGGCGCGACCACCCCGAAATTTTGCGGCACTATCAGAATCGCTTTCGGCATTTACTGGTCGACGAGTTTCAGGATACGAACGCGATCCAGTATGCGTGGCTGCGGCTTCTTGCCGGCAAGGATGGCATTCTATTCGTCGTTGGTGACGACGATCAGTCGATTTATCGCTGGCGCGGCGCGCGCGTAGAGCACATCTATCAATTCCAGAAAGACTTTCCCAATGCGTCCGTGGTCAAGCTCGAACAGAACTACCGCTCTACCGCGACGATCCTGAATGCGGCCAACGCGGTTATTGCGAACAATAATTCCCGCATGGGCAAGAATCTGTGGACCGAGGGCGCCGAAGGTGATCCGATTCGGCTCTACCGCGCCCACAACGAACGTGACGAAGCCGACTTTGTGGTTGGCCGGCTGCAAGACTGGAGCGATCAGGGAAATCTTCGCGCCGAGGCCGCAGTATTGTACCGTTCCAATGCACAGTCACGCGTGCTGGAAGAAAGCCTGATCAACGCAGGTCTGCCGTATCGCGTGTACGGGGGCTTAAGATTTTTCGAGCGTGCCGAAATCAAGGACACGCTTGGCTACCTGCGATTGATATCAAACCGTGACGATGACTCCTCCTTCGAGCGCATTGTTAATCGGCCCACCCGCGGTATCGGCGCCCGAACGGTAGAAACTATGCGCGCCTATACGCGTGCGAACGGTTGCTCAATGTGGCGGGCGGCCGGGGCAATCGCCAGCGGCAACTTGGGTAGCAGAGCCGCGTCTTCTGTGGTCGCGTTTCTCGACCTGATCGAACGCATGGCCAGGGACACGTCGGGCCTTGACCTGCAGGAACAGGTTGACCATGTCATTCACGGCAGCGGTTTGATCGAATTTTTTCAGAAGGAAAAGGGCGAACGCGGCGAAACCAGGGTGGAGAACCTCGAAGAACTGGTCAGTGCCGCCAAAAGTTTTAAAGTTGATCCCGCGGATGAAATGACGCCGCTGGATGCGTTCCTGTCGCATGCGGCGCTCGAGGCCGGCGAAGGTCAGGCGGATGCGTGGGAGGACTGCGTGCAACTGATGACGATGCATTCTGCGAAGGGACTCGAGTTTCCGCTGGTGTTCCTCTGCGGCATGGAGGACGGCTTGTTCCCGCATCAGCGCTCGCTGGCCGACAGCCAAGGCCTCGAGGAGGAACGCCGGCTTTGTTATGTAGGCATTACGCGCGCCAAGCGGACTCTGTACATTACTTATGCAGAGCAACGGCGCCTGCATGGCATGGACAGTTTTTCACAGCCGTCGCGTTTTATCGCCGAGATTCCCGAGGCACTGGTGGAAGAAGTCCGGCCGCGTGTACAGGTCAGTCGTCCCATCAGCCCACGTTCGCGGGGCCGTTCTGCCAGCATGGCGCCCGGCGCCGAGCTGGGCGTACGCCTCGGCCAGCGAGTGCGGCACGGCAAATTCGGCGATGGCGTAATACTCAATTGCGAGGGGCAGGGGGCGCATGCACGAGTCGAGGTGAATTTTGAAACAGCTGGCACAAAATGGCTGGTGCTTGGTTATGCCAATCTCGATCTCATGTAACATACGCTGTGGTGCCTGCGCAGCAGGAATACTTTCTACCACGCAGGGCCCTGGGCAAAGAGCCGTGGACAAACAATGAAAATATTAATTCTCGGCGCCGGCCAGGTCGGCTCTTCCGCGGCGTACCACCTGTCGCGTGAAGAGGCGAACGAGGTAACCGTGGTCGACAAGAGCGCCGAGGTTCTGCGTGAACTTCAGGACCGACTCGACATTCGCACCGTCGTGGGACATGCAGCTTATCCGGATGTGCTCGAGCGCGCGGGCGCCGGCGATGCGGACATCATCGTCGCGCTGACCGACGCCGATGAATCCAACATGGTCGCCTGCCAGGTTGCCTATACACTTTTCAAAACGCCTACCAAAATCGCACGTATCCGTTCGGCCGAGTACATGAACGCACGGAAGCTCTTCACGCAGGAAGCGATCCCGGTCGATGTGCGAATCAGCCCGGAGCAGCTTGTCTGCGAATATATCGAACAGCTGATCCTGTACCCCGGCGCATTGCAAGTCCTCGATTTCGCGAACGGCCGTGTCCGCCTGATCGGAGCACGGGCGGATCGTGGCGGGCTGCTGATCGACCAGAAGATTTCGACACTGAAAGAGCACATTCCGAATACCGAGGGCCGCATTGCCGCTATTTATCGCGACGGCAAGTCCATGCAACCGGACGGCGACACGGTAATTCGTGAAGGCGACGAGGTGTTCTTTGTCGTCGCGCGACAGGACGTGCGGGTTTTTATGAGTGAAATGCGCAAGCTGGATGATCCCGTAAGGCGGGTCGTCATTGCCGGCGGCGGCAATATCGGTGTACGGCTTGCTCTTGCGCTGGAACATACAAACCAGGTCAAGATCATCGAGCGCGACCCCAAGAGAGCCCGCGTGATTTCCGAGCAGCTTAACAAAGCCATTGTGCTGGTTGGCGATGCCGCGGACGAGGAATTGTTGCTTGAAGAGAACATCGACAACGTCGATGTCTTCTGTGCGCTGACCAACGCGGAAGAAGCCAACATATTGTCAGCCATGCTTGCCAAACGCCTCGGGGCACGCAAGGTCATGGCATTGATCAACAGGCCTTCATATGCGGAGCTCATCGAATCCAGCCCCATCGACATCGCGATTTCGCCGCAGCAAATAACCATCGGGTCCTTGCTGGCGCATGTCCGGCGAGGTGACGTTGTCAAGGTTCACTCTCTGCGCCGCGGCGCCGCAGAAGCCATCGAAGCGGTTGCGCACGGCGAAGCGGAGGAATCGCAGGTTGTCGGCAGAAAAATCGAAGAAATCGAGTTGCCTCGCGGTACCAACATCATCACAATCGTCCGCGGTGATCAGGTCATCATCGCGCATCACGATACCGTTATTCAGACCGATGACCATGTGATTCTCTTCATGACCGACCGGCGCAAGATCGACAGGCTCGAAAACCTCTTTCAGGTTGGCGTGTCATTTATTTGAGACGGCCCAACTGAAAATACGAAAGGGAAAATGAACCGCTTAGTCGTGCAACGCATCCTGGGTCTCTTGCTGATGATGTTCAGCATTTCGATGGTGCCACCGGTGATCGTCGACCTGATTTACCAAGAACAATTGTGGATGCCTTTTGTTGACAGCTTCGGTCTGACGCTCTTCACCGGGCTTCTTTTGTGGTACCCAGTGCGCGATTCTCAAAAGGATCTTCGACTTCGTGACGGATTCCTGGTAGTTGCGTTATTCTGGGCGGGGCTGGGTATGGCCGGGGCGTTACCACTTTACCTCGCTGACACCCCTGTGATGTCGTTTACCGACGCCGTTTTCGAGTCGGTCTCCGGTCTGACGACGACCGGGGCAACCGTGCTGAGCGACCTGGACACCTTGCCAAAAGCGATTCTCTATTATCGGCAGCAGATGCAGTGGCTGGGTGGCATGGGCATCATCGTCCTTGCTGTCGCCGTATTACCAATGCTCGGCGTCGGTGGCATGCAGTTGTTGCGCGCCGAGACGCCGGGGCCGGTTAAAGACTCGAAACTCACACCACGAATCGCCGAGACGGCCAAATCACTCTGGTACGTTTATGTCGCGTTCACTCTACTGTGCCTGTTCGGCTACCTGTTTGCCGGGATGAGTTTATTCGACGCGTTGTGCCATGCATTTTCGACGGTTGCGATCGGTGGATTTTCGACGCATGACCTCAGTATCGGATATTTCGACAGTCCGGCTATCGACATGGTCGCAATTGTCTTCATGTTCCTTGCCGGAATTAATTTCTCGCTGCACTTTTTTGCCTGGCGGAACTTGTCGATCAGACATTACGCACAAGATCCGGAGTTCAAAGCCTACGGATTCATGTTGCTGATACTGTCGGCGATCGTCATCGGAACGCTGTCTATTCTCGGAACCTATACGAATGCCAACGACAGCTTCATCAACGGTCTGTTTCAGGCCGTATCCATTGCGACCACAACCGGGTTCACGACTGCCAACTATGCGGCCTGGCCAGGTGCGCTGCCAGTGCTGCTGATACTCGCCAGTTTTGTCGGCGGCTCGGCGGGGTCCACCGCGGGCGGGATCAAGGTAATCCGCTGCCTGCTGATCGCGAAGCAGGGCCTTCGTGAAATCATTCGGCTGATTCACCCGAACGCAGAAATACCGGTGAAGCTCGGGCGCAACGCCGTTCCCTTCCGCATCGTCGATGCCGTCTGGGGCTTTTTCTCTGTCTATATCGTTGTCTTCGGCTTCATGTTGCTTGCGATGATGGCAACAGGGCTCGACCAGGTAACGGCGTTCTCCGCGGTTGCCGCTACGCTCAACAATCTTGGTCCGGGACTGGGCGAGGTGGCAGCGGGATTTATGACACTCGGTGACACCGCAAAGTGGATTGCAATTTTCGGGATGTTGCTCGGCCGCCTGGAGATTTTCACACTCCTGGTACTGATTACCCCCACGTTCTGGCGCGGCTGATTACCCGGACGAATGAGCAACACGAGTAGCGACTTCGGCGCTTGCATAGATCGCATCAGCGTGGCTACCGGCCGTGCCGCTTCCTGGTTGACGTTGGCAATGGTGGTGGTGACCTTTGTCATCGTCATCATGCGGTATGTTTTCGATGTTGGCCTGATATGGCTGCAGGAATCGCTGACCTGGATGCATGCCGTCGTCTTCATGGTCGGTGCTGCCTATACCATGCAGCAAGATCAACATGTTCGCGTTGATATTTTTTATCGGGACATGAGCGACCGGCGACGCGCCTGGGTAAACTTGCTGGGCGTCACGTTTTTTGTTTTCCCGATGTGTGCGTTTTTTATCTGGGCCGCCTGGGACTATGTTGCCGCGTCCTGGTCGATCGGTGAAGTGTCACGTAATGCCGGCGGACTACCCTTTCCGTTTGTCCCCCTCCTGAAAAGCGTGTTGATGGTCATGCCGCTTGCCGTGGCGCTGCAGGGAGTGTCCTGGCTATTGCGGTCCGTGTCCGACATCAGGGGAAGCTGACGATGGAGTGGGTCGCGCTACCGCTTTTCCTGTCTGTTATCGTGGTGCTGCTGGCCGGTTTCCCGGTTGCTTTTTCGCTGGGTGGCACCGCCCTGATATTCGCCTTCATTGGCGTTTTGACCGGCAGCTTTGAACCCGCATTCTTGTCAGCTCTGCCAAGCCGCATTTTCGGCATCATGAGCAATGAAACCCTGGTCGCCGTGCCCCTGTTTGTCTTCATGGGTATTACCCTCGAACGCGCCCGCATTGCGGAGGACTTGCTTGAGACGCTGAGCGCTTTATTCGGGGCATTGCGCGGCGGCCTGGGAATTTCCGTCATGCTTGTCGGCATGTTGCTTGCTGCAAGCACCGGCATTGTCGGTGCAACCGTCGTGACGATGGGTCTGTTATCGCTGCCAACAATGCTCAAGCGTGGTTACGCGCCGGAGATAGCGACTGGCACCATCTGCGCGGCGGGCACGCTTGGGCAGATCATTCCCCCGTCAATCATTCTCGTCATGCTCGGTGATGTAATGTCATCCGCTTACCAGCAGGCGCAGCTTTCGCAGGGCAAATTTTCACTCGATACTGTTTCGGTCGGCGACCTGTTCGCGGGGGCTGTGGTCCCGGGCCTGTTGCTGGTTGGTCTCTACGTGCTTTGGCTGGTCTTTACGGCGATTGTGAAGCCCGATTCGATGCCCCCACATGTTGCATCCGAAGATGACGAGGTTTCGGCTGGCAGAATTCTCAAGGCGCTGGCGCCGCCACTATTACTTATCTTCGCCGTGCTTGGATCGATCCTTGGTGGCTTCGCAACCCCGACCGAAGCGGCTGGCGTTGGCGCAACGGGTGCCATGCTGATGGCGTTGCAGCGACGCACGCTATCGTTGGAGCGATTGCGGGAAATCATGCGCGGCACTTTGCGTATCAGCAGCATGGTATTCATGATTCTGATCGGTGCTTCGGTATTTTCGCTCGTGTTTCGCGGTTACGGTGGCGACGACGGGGTACGCGCGGTTCTCGATGCGCTTCCCGGCGGTGTCTTTGCCGCGGTAGCGGTAGTAATGCTGGTGATGTTTTTGCTGGGCTTTGTACTCGACTTTATCGAGATTACATTTGTTGTCGTACCGATCGTCGGCCCGGTTTTGCTTTCGATGGGATTGGATCCTGTGTGGCTCGGCATCATGATCGCCATCAACCTGCAGACATCTTTTCTGACGCCGCCCTTCGGCTTTGCTTTGTTTTATTTGCGCGGCGTTGCCCCACCGGAGGTCACAACCGGGCAAATCTATCGCGGCGTCATGCCGTTCGTTGGCATACAGATTTTCACGCTGCTGATTCTCGCTGCTTTTCCCGACCTTGTTACCTGGTTACCCGACAAGCTGTATGGCCCGTAATTTACGGCTAGGGACAGTTTACTTAATTGATCATCCGAACCGGGCCGGATGATCAATTAAGTAAACTGTCCCTGTAATTACCGCTCGCGCGCATTCATGTACGCGAGTTCGCTGATACGCTGGTTGGGTCTCGATATTCTCTGGAAGTCGTCAAAAGAGGCCTGGATTCGTGCCGCCCATTCGTCCTTTGCCGAGAGTTCCTCCATGACTTCCCGGCTCAGACGCCGCAATAAGTCCAGCACGTCATCCGGCAGCCTGCGGATCTCGATATTCGGGTCCTTTTTCATCTGCTCGAGTGCCACGGCGTTACCCCAGGTGTACTCCGCCATGATGTCTGTGTTGATCGCCTGGCAGACGTTGGTAACAATTTCCTGGATGTCCTCCGGCAAAGAATGCCATGCGTCCAGGTTAATCGTGCACTGAAGCATGGGACTCGTTTCATGCCAACCGGGGTAGTAGTAATAACGTGCGGCTTTATGCAAACCGAGCGTTAAGTCATTGTACGGACCGACCCACTCCGCAGCGTCTATGGCGCCGGTCTGCAGCGATGTGAAAATTTCCGAGGCCGGGATTGTGACTTGCGTGACGCCCGCGCGCTGCATCACTTCACCGCCCATCCCGGGTATGCGCATCTTGAGACCTTTGAGATCATCGACGGAATTGATTTCCTTGTTGAACCAGCCGGCCATCTGCACGCCCGTGTTGCCCGCCGGAAACGGAATTACGTTGAAGGGCTCATACAGTTCGCGCCATAGTTCCAGGCCGCCGCCGTAATAGATCCATGCATTGATCTCATGCACTGTCTGGCCGAACGGGATGGTCGTGAAATACTGCGCAGCCGGCACCTTGCCGCGATGGTAGTAAGCAGAGTCGTGCCCCATCTGCACCGTGCCGCGACTCACCGCATCCAGAACCTCAAGAGCAGGCACCAGTTCGCCGCCAGCGAATATCTTGATCTTCAGGCGGCCGTTGGTTGCTTTTTCAATTCGCCTGGCGAGGTTCTCGACACCAACACCAAGCCCCGGTAGCCCCGGCGGCCACGATGTGACGATATTCCACGCAAAGGTCTCCCGGGATGGACCATTGGCAGGCCCGCAATCCGCTTGCTGCTGGCTACAGGCCGTTACTGCTGCCGCCAGGCTCAAGCCACTG
>JADFGH010000072.1 GCA_022567775.1 Pseudomonadota bacterium
GAATTTGGGCACCAGAATTTGCGGATGGCCAGGTTACCCAGTGGATAGTGGCCGGTCAGAATATGGTCGTCATGCGGCGGAGTGGGGTATCGGCCGATACGGTTCGAGTTGCGATCAGATTACTGTCAACGGTTATGCGGGCCGCAACGGATCGCGTAAGGTATACCTCGATTCAATGGAAACCGCCGGGCACGCAGACGCCAAAGCTACCATTAGCAAGTAGCTTCACGATTATTTTGGCAAATGCCAGGTTAGCAGGTACGCTTGCGGGTAGTAGCGGACACAAGGAACCCACGTTGTCCTTATTCGACGAACTCAAACGCCGTAACGTCTTCAGGGTCACTGTTGCCTATATCATAGTTGCCTGGCTGCTGTTGCAGGTATCCGACACACTGGTTCCTGCTCTGCACCTGCCCGGGTGGTTCCTTTCCGGCGTTGCCTTCCTGCTGATATTAGGCTTCCCGGTCGCGATAGTCCTGGCCTGGGCTTTTGAACTGACCCCCGAGGGCCTGAAGAGAGAAAAAGACGTCGACCGCAGCCAGTCGATCACCCACAAGACCGGGCGAAAGTTTGATTTCGCCATCATCGCAGTGCTCACGGTCGCAGTCGCTTATCTCGTTGGTAAGGTCTGGTTTGCAGAAGATCCTGGTCCGCCGGATACCGTTTCTGCCGCAGATAAATCCATTGCAGTTCTGCCGTTCGACAATCGAAGTGCCAATGCGGAAGACGCAGAGTTTTTTGCGGCTGGCGTGCACGATGAATTGCTGACGTTGCTCTCGAAACTCGGTGGTCTCAGAGTGATTTCTCGTACTTCGGTCGAACACCTTGACCGCAATCTCAGCATTCCCGAGATCGGTGCCTTGTTAAATGTCGCGACGGTATTGCAAGGCCAGGTGCAACGTGCTGAAGACCGTCTGCACATAAATGTACAACTGATCAGTACCATGGAAGAGGATTATCTCTGGGCCAACACCTATGATCGCCAGCTGACAGCCAAAACCATATTCGAGGTTCAGAGTGACATCGCAAGAATGATTGCAGATGCGCTGCGGGCGCAGCTTTCCAGAAATGATGAGGCCTTACTAGATGCCGTGCCAACCGAAAGCACGCAGGCATTGAACCACTACCTGATCGGTCGGCAGCTATTGAATCGCAATGGTTTTGAGCCGCTCAGGAGGGCAGAAGGCTATTTTGAGAAAGCGACAGAGCTCGATCCGCACTACGCTGAAGCGTGGGCAGCCCTCGCCAGGACCCGCAGCTTCATGCTTTCAATAGGCATGATTGACGCACAGGAATACATTGCGACTGCTGATCATCCGGTCACAAAAGCGCTGCAACTCGATGACCGACTCCCTGACGCCCACGTACAGCTGGCTAACCTGCGTTGGCGTTCCGGAAATTTTGAAGCTGCGGAAATGTCATTCAAGACTGCGTTGGAACTTGACCCCGGCGACTCGAGGAGCCTGGAAGACTACGGGGAATACCTTCGCGTGACCGGAAGACCACTTGAGGCTATAGCGATACTGAAACGTGTGCTTGAGGATGATCCATTGTCGATAAAGACGCTTAACGAGCTTGGAAAGTCGGAAATGTATGCCGGGCGCCCCGAGCAAAATGTGCTGTACTGCGAACGAATCCTCGAAATCGACCCATCGAGTGTGATTGGATACATTGGCCTGCTGCAGGCCAATGTGTGGATGGCAAAGTACGACCTGGCATTGCCATGGGGAATAAGAGCGTTGACAGCCGATCCGGAGGATTTCGAGCTCTGGTCTCATCTGGGTTTGTACGCTGAACTTGTTGGCGCCGATGAGCTGGCCGATCGGGCCATGGATCGGGCGTTCGCATTAGGGCCGACGGAGCCCACCGTACTTAAGGTCCGTGCAATGGTACTTTCGATGCGTGGCAAGAACGACGAAGCGCTTTTGATTGCTCGTAGGGCGCTTGACGCGAATCTGGATGATCGCTGGTTTTCCAGCCGGGTTTTCCTGCGCGTGGTTCGTGACGGCGCGTTGCGAACCGGTGACTTTGACGATGCGCTTGGCCGGTATCGGGATCGTTATCCGGAGCTGTTCCACGACATTCCTAAGATTACAGTTGACAATGTCAAAGCTGCCGCCGACCTTGCTTTACTGCTACGGCGTTCCGGCGATCCGGGGCTGGCAGATATTCTGATCGACGCCGGCCTGTCCTGGTATCAGGAAACACAGATCCGTGTCGTGCATGGCTTTGTAACCACTACTGCCGATATTGAATTCCTGGCACTGAAAGCGGACAAAAAAGCTGCAATAGACGCCTTGCAGGCCGCCGCTGATGAAGGTTGGGGTCAGGCTTGGCGATGGAATACCAGCAATGAGAATTTCGCCTCCTTGAGAAAAGAACCCGCATTTCAAGCGATCATTGCGCAGCTCGAGGAGAAAATGGCGACTCAACTCGTGGCGATTCGAGCGCTTCCCAACATGGGTGAGTTTGACCTGCGCTTTATTCAAAGCAACTAACCTGTAACTTGGTCCTCTAACATAGAGCGATTCGGCCGATTTCCGCACCGTAACATTATTCTCGGACGACGCAATACCGCCGAAGAGGAATTGTATCTCAAGGGCGGCAGAGCTGGTTTCTGAGTCAGCGAATCAGAATTTCGAAGCAGTAATCCAAACATCCATGCGTTCGGTACTCATATCGAAGTCGGCTGTTACCTCCGGATCTGTTTTGCTTTGTGCGGCGAGGGCCGCTTTCAGGCCATGCAGTGACCAGACGTCGTGCGGATGATCTGTGAGCTCGACGCGATATTCTTTTTCGGCATCGGCAGGACGCCCGGCTTCCATGAGTGCAGCGCCGAGCCAGTGGCGCGCCGCGAACGGCAGCGGTTCCGGCTCGTCGTAGTCCATTGAGTCCTCGACTTCCACGGCTTTTTCGAACGCAGCGATGGCGCCGGTAAGATCGCCTTCGGCCCAGAGGATTTCACCTTCAAGAATGTGAGCCACCGTGCCGACAACGCGGCCGGCCGGGTGGAAGCGGAATTTCTTGTCCGTCGTCGCGGCAAAAGCCAGCGTCTTGTCACGCATGCTCTTTGCCGTGCGCATATCACCTTCTTTCAGGCTCGCGTAGCCATAGGCGAAATCCCAGAGTGCGGCGCCGACTTCATCTTCCGGCCGATTGTCTTTCTCGACGACCTCGTCGAAGCGGCCAAAGCGCACCAGCGTCAACAACTCGTACATCGCGTTGTCGGTTACCTTGCGGTAATCCTTGCCGGCCTGGGTGGCGGCAGCGCCCTGGCCATCATAGGAAGCGGCGAACAGCAGCATGTGCAGGTTGTGCCATGCGGCATATGAGAAGCCCTGGTTCTCTAACGCTTTCAGATCGGAATTTCGGGCCGCGGTGTTGGCGCGTACCGACCTGCCCCACAATCCGACTTCATTCCAGGTGTGCGATGGCATGTGCTGGATATGGCTGGCAACAGGCACGGCAGCGCCGAGATAATCCGCACATTCCAGTGCGAGGCCTGGATTCTGACTCGATTCGGTGGCATGGATATACAGATGGCAGGCGCCCGGATGCGTAATGTCCTCATCCAGCACGCCCGTCAATACGCCATGCAGCCTGATCAGGTCGGGATCCGCGAGGTCACGGTAACCGCGCCGTTCCTCGAGCATGAACAATGACACCGCGTAAACCACGGCAACATCATGATTGTCAGGATACTTCTCATAGACCTTCGCCATTTCCGCTGCAAATGCCTCATCAACCGGTCGGCGGTCCTCGGGATCCCATGCGGCCGGATATCGAACACGCGCCGCCATGATCAGGTCGCGTTCGACTTCGGACACGTTGTTGGCGAGGGCCACCGCTTTCTCAATCGCTGCGTGGGCATACGGCCCTTTTTCGGCACTCATCACGCCGTTCAGGAATGAGCCAAGCGCGAATGCCTCGCCCCAGCAACACATCGCACATTCTGGATCGAGGCGTCGCGCCTCGGCCATCGAACGTGCGGCTTCATTGACGTTGAAGGCATAGCGTAGTTGTATGCCTTGCTTGAAATACGCCTGCGCCTGTTGGTTGTCGGTGCTTATCGTCCACTCGTAGGACCCCAGCGCCGATGGAATAAAATCAATCGGCTCCTGAAAAGTGACTTTGGCGCCGCCCGGCTCTGCCGGGGCGTCCGAATTATCGCTGCCCATGTTTGCGCATGCTGCAAGGCATGTAGCTGCGCCAAGAATGGCGACAATGTTTTTCATTAGATGGTTCCTTTGATTAATTCTTGTTGTTTATTCGAATCAGTTCGCGTCGCTTTGTCGTTCGAGCAGATCGTCGATGACTGCGTCAGGGTAGCTCAGCAGGCGGCCGAAGCGTCTTGCGATCTCCTCGCGCGCTGCGCCCTCATACTCGCCCTTATCGACAAGCCTGGCCTTGTCCGCTTTGATCGCAAGGTACTGGTCCAGTGTGTCGCCGGTATAGATGAGCAACACGTGCTTGCCCACGGCGACGTTGGCGGGGTACAGGTCTGTCACGAGAAAATCTGTCTCGCGCCACATTTGTACTTCATTACGCTCGGCGATAACCATGGCGTCGTCCATAACCCCGTCCATTTCCTCCGGTGTCATGACCTCGCTCAACGCCAGTTGCTTGACGCCTAGCTTTACGACTTCGGCGAATCCGCCCATGACTCCGAGCTGATAAGAGCGCTGATCTATCTTAGGCATGGTCGCATCGTCCTGTGCAAAAAGCGGTGTGGCGATCAGGACCGCTAATGTTGCAACGGCCAATATTGCTCTTATTCTCATAGCGGTCCCGTTCTCCAAAAGGAGGTACAGGTTAACCGATATGCACTCCGACGTGCAGCCATCACCCACATTGTGTAAACAGTGCTATTCTCGCCCGCAATTCGGAAGGGCCTGCAGCGGCAATGACAGAAAGTGTACGAAAAATAGTCGGCGTGATGGGCGGCATGGGTCCGGACGCCACGGTGGATTTCATGGCCAGGGTTATCGCGATGACGAATTCCGGCAGCGACCAGGACCATGTCCACATGATCGTCGACCAGGACCCGACCATACCGAATCGGCAACGCGCCATTCGCGAAGGATCGGCAGACGTCACTGAGGCACTTGGCGTGATGGCGAAACGGCTAGAGGATGCCGGCGCCGATTTTCTCGTGATGGTGTGCAACACGGCGCATGTGTTTCTCGATGGCGTGCGCGCAGGCACCAGCATTCCGTTCATCAGCATCATCGATGAGTCGGTCAACGAGATTGATCGCGTTTGTCCGGATGCCCGAAAAGTCGGCGTGATGGCCACCGATGGTTGTCTCGACACCGGAATTTACCAGGACGCGATCACGGCATCGGGCCGGGAAGCATTAGTGCCCGAAAAAGACGGACTCGATCAACTCATGCGCCTGATCTCTGCGATCAAGGCCGGGAATCAGGGTGAAGATATTCGCCAGTCGATGCAGGCTTCGGCAAACGAACTCGTGCAGCAGGGTGCTGATGTCATCATTGCCGGCTGTACCGAGATACCGATTGTGTTTGACGGCGAAAACTGTACGGTGCCGGTTATTTCGTCCACCAATGTGCTTGCGGAACGAACGCTGGAACTGGCCAAGGGCGAGACCCCTCTGCCGACGAAACGATAATTACCCGGAAAAGGAATCTGCATGCTGTTATCCCGTTTTCCGCGAGTATCCCTCGCGCACCTGCCAACCCCGTTGGAGCTGATGCCGCGATTGAGCGAGCACCTCGGCGGGCCGAATATCTACGTGAAGCGGGATGACTGCACCGGCCTCGGTACCGGTGGCAACAAGACCCGCAAGCTCGAATTCCTGATGGCGGACGCCGTCGCAAATAATGCGGATGTGATCATTACGCAAGGCGCCGTGCAGTCGAATCATGCGCGGCAGACCGTGGCTGCGGCCTGCAAGATGGGCATGGAATGCGAGCTTGTTTTCGAGAAGCGCGTGGAAGATCCGAGTGACCCTTATATTAACTCCGGCAACGTTTTGCTCGACAGGATTTTCGGGGCCCATATACGGGATGTCGAAAAAGGAACAGACATGGATGCGGCGATGGAAGACGTTGCCGAAGAACTGCGAAGCGCTGGCAAAACGCCCTACATCATTCCCGGTGGCGGATCCAATCGTATCGGCGCCCTGGGCTACGTTGATTGCGCGCTCGAATTGATGTCGCAGGCAAACAGCGAAGGGATCGTCATCGATCATGTCGTGCATGCAACCGGAAGTGCGGGAACGCAGGCGGGTCTGATTGTCGGCCTCAAAGCCACCAATGCGAACATTCCCCTGCTCGGGATCGGCGTCAATGCGCCGAAAGACGTGCAGGAGGAGAAGGTTTACAAGCTAGCGGTGGAGACGGCGGAATATGTCGGTGCAGCAGGCGTTGTGCAGCGCGAGGATATTGTCGCTAATTGTGACTACGTTGGAGAAGGCTACGGCATCCCGACGAAAGCAATGAACGATGCCGTCATGCTGCTCGCGCGCCTGGAAGGCTTGTTGTTCGACCCTGTTTACAGCGGCAAGGGTCTCGCCGGCATGATCGATCTGATCGGCAAAGGTTATTTTGCAGGCGCCCGGGACATCGTTTTTATCCACACTGGTGGCGTTGCCGGCCTGTTTGGCTACTCGGACCAGTTGCACACCGGGTCGTAGCCCGCCCTGCCTGTTGCGCATGCCGATCCGTCCTGACATAAGTTGAGGTTCTAAGCCCCGGTCCCGCGAACTGTACCTATTGATTCCTGTCTGATGCCTATTACACTTGCAGGCCGTTTTGCCCGCTGCATCTGACGTTTTAGTTGCCAGAGCAACTACCTGGGGAACCCGTGACCATAACGCCGCGACGCAACTATTGCGACTTTTTCTTGCCGGTAACCTTTTGACCTTGCTGGTCGCCGGTGAGGGGATTGCGCAGAGTATCGATTCGAATGCGCCGCGTCCGATCGCACAGGCAGTCGAGCTGTTGGCGGCGCCCGTCATTGATGGCAATGTCATCGATGATCCGGCCTGGCGCGCTGGGGAGCCCATCACTGACTTCTGGCAGACTCAGCCGAACGCGGGGCAAGCTGCATCCCAGCGAACCGAGGTGTACATAGGATTTACCGATACTGCACTGTATATCGGCGTCATCGCTTACGACGACGAACCACTGGAGATTATCTCAACGGACAGCCGGCGCGATTCATCGCTGGACAATACCGACAGCATCAGGATCATGATCGACGGCCTGCTGGACCGGCAAAACGGTTATGTCTTCGGCACCAACCCGGCCGGCATCGAATACGACGGCCAGATAAGCAGGGAAGGCGCGGGCCAGTTTGTTTTCGGTGGTCAGGGCGGCTTCAATCTGAACTGGGATGCACCCTGGACGGTCAGGACCGAAGTCTCGGATTTTGGCTGGAGCGCGGAGATGGAGATTCCGTTCACATCGTTGCGTTTCGGAAAGGGCGAGGTGCAGGAGTGGGGCCTGAATATTGAAAGACGAATTCGTCGCAACAATGAAGTCGTGTTCTGGGCGCCGATGTCGCAGGATCGTAGTCTGATCCGCGTATCAGAAGCCGGTTCGATAAGGGGAATCCGCGTACCGCGGCAGCAAAATCTTCAATTCACACCCTATGTATTGGGTAATGCCCGGCGTGGCGGCGACCTCAGTGGTACTGAAACTGATCAGGATGTCGGCTTCGACATCAAGTACTCGATTACGCCGAGCCTGACGCTGGATGCGACCTACAATACAGACTTTGCGCAGGTCGAGGTCGACGACCAGCAGGTCAATCTCGATCGCTTCAGTTTGTTCTTCCCCGAGAAGCGCCCGTTTTTCCTGGAGAACGCCGGACAATTTACGGTCGGCAATCCACGGGAAGTAGAGCTGTTTTTCAGCCGGCGCATCGGCATTGGCGAAGACGGAGCACAGGTTCCGATTGATGGCGGCCTGCGTTTGTCCGGCAAGGTTGGCACTACCACCAACGTCGGCCTGCTTTTCATGAGTTCCGAGGCAGTAGCCGGAGTTTCGTCCGCGAACAAGTTTGCGGTCGCCCGGGTAAACCAGGAACTTGCCAACCGATCATCCGTGGGATTTCTGATTGTCAACCGGGATGGGGATGGCTCCCTGCTTGGCAACGGCAGCGATGACCAGAACCAGACCTATGCGATCGACGGCCGCTGGGGTATCGGCGAAAATCTGCTGCTATCTGCGTGGGTAGCCAGGACCGATACTCCGGGACTGACGGGCAAAGACGACGCTTTGTCCCTTAACGCAAGCTTCAACGATGCCGACTGGACGATGGTTTTCGCCTATTCGGAGATCGGCGGGGCATTTAACCCCGAAGTCGGCTTTCTCACTCGAAGTGATTACCGCAAGGTAAGTGGGCTGGTCCTGCGCCGGATACGGCCGGACAAGCTCTGGAACCTGTTCGAGATCCGCCCGCACATATCCTATCGCGGCTTTTGGGATTTCGACGGCTTTCAGGAGACAGGATTTCTGCACGTTGATTCCCACTGGGAATTCGACACGGGCGCTGAAATTCACACGGGATTCAATGTGACCAAGGAAGGCGTAAAGACGCCGTTCGATATCGTTCCTGGCGTTACTATCCAGCCGGGTACCTATGACCACGCGGAAGTGCAGATCATCTTCCGCGGTAATGAATCGAAACCACTCAATTTCGGCTTGCGTGCAATAGTGGGTGGCCGCTTCGGCGGAGACCGGGTTTCGTTAGCGCCGACAGTGAGATTTCGCATCGGCGAAAAGTTCAGTTCCGAGCTCGCATTCAACTACAATGACTTCGATCTGCCGGTGCCGGGTGGAGATTTCACCGCCAACCTGCTGCGCCTCAGGCTATCCTATTCGTTTACGCCGAAAATCCTGCTGCAGTTGCTGTCACAATACAATGAGCTCGACGACCAGGTATCGACCAACCTGCGGTTTTCGTGGCTGCAGTCAGCGAACACCGGTCTGTTCCTGGTGTACAACGAAGTTGATGAAGGAGGCCTGGGTGCGCTGCCACTCGGCCGCGA
>JADFGH010000073.1 GCA_022567775.1 Pseudomonadota bacterium
TACCTGCCGGCGCGGCAGCCACCGTCAGCACCGGTATCGGCCCGTATCAGCCCGGCTCCGGCTGCCCGGTGCAAATAACGGCAGCACGCGTTGCACCGTAGTAGCGGCCCATGGGAGCGGCTTCAGCCGCGAATAAATCGCCCGCTGGGGCGGGCTCCTACAATTGTTTCGTAGGAGCCCGCCCCAGCGGGCGATTTTCGATCTTCAAATCATAGTCTTGCGTTGTGTGGACACCAATCCTGGGTTTATGGGACAGCAGTGTTCCGTGATCAATTAAGTAAACTGTCCCCTTAATTAGCTACAGCGATACACTCGATCTCCATGCGGGCATTCAGCGCGAGCCCGTTCGCGCCAAGCGCACTTCGCGCAGGCGGCATGTCGAAAAAGGTCACATAGACTTCATTCATTGCAGCCCACTCGTCTATGTCGGCGAGAAAAATTGTGCATTTCACGATCCGATCCATGGATGATCCGAATGTCTTCAATTCTTCACTGATTATTTCCATGGCACGCCTGGTTTCCGCCTGGATGCCGCCCTCGACGGGTCGCAACGCGCCGCCCGGATCTGTACCGATTACGCCGGACAGGTAAATCATGTTGTCTGCACGAACCGCCGATGAGAACGGCAAGCCGAGGTTTTCCGTGCCCGGCATGTGCAGGAACTCGAGGTCCGCTCCGTCGTCCGCGGGTGCCTGGCAGCCTGCGGCCAGCAACAGAGCGGTGGAAATTACCATTATCGGAAATCTGCTCATCACTCGACCCTCAAATCTCGTTGTTTCTTGCGAAGGCGGCAATGTGTTCCGCGGCGCGGAACGCCAGCGCCATGATTGTCATCGTCGGCTGACCGCGGCCCGAGGTGACGAAACTGGAACCGTCGCAGAGGAACAGGTTCGGAACATCATGCGTGCGGTGGTACTTGTCGACAACAGAGGTCCGAGCGTCGTCACCCATGCGGCAAGTGCCCAGCAGATGTGCGCCACCGTTCTGGTATTCGACCGGTGATGCCCACGATTTTTCTGCCCCGGCAGCATCGAGCAATTCCATACCACGATCCTGAAGGAATCTCGCAATTGCCAAATCGTCGTCATGGTCCTTGTACGTAATTCGCAGTGACGGCCGTCCCCAACGATCTTTGTGCGTCGGGTCGATCGTTATGTTATTGCTGTCCTGCGCCAGTGATGTGGCGCCGATGAACAGGAACAGGATGCGAGTAAAATCGTGTTCGAGGTTCTTTTTGTATTCCGCGCCCCAATTCTGACTACCCGGACGTGCCCCAATTGCAGCAAAACCGATCGGCGTTGCGGCCGCAAAGGGCCGGGCGTCGATGCCGCCGCCACCGTAAAAGCCGCGCGCCGGATCGGTCTCGTAGAATTCATGCAGCAGGCGGGTGACCTGTACGCCTTTAAAATCGTTCAGCGGATGTTCGAACAATGCACGCGCCCTTGAATGACAGTTGAACATCAGGTTTCTGCCAACAAAACCGCTTGAGTTGGATAGCCCATCCGGATGCGCATTGCTGGCGGAATTCAACAGCAGGCGCGGTGTTTCGGCACCATTACCTGACACGATCACGGCACGGGCCTTCTGCGAACGTTCGTTGCCGTCCGGATCGTAGTAGAGCACTTCGTCCGCACGGCCCTGATCATTGGTCTCAATTCGAAAGACCGCGCACTCTGCTCGAATCTCGCAATTACCGCTAGCCTCGGCCAGCGGAATCATTGTAACCAGTGTCGACGACTTCGCGCTGACTTCGCAGCCAAAGCCCATACAAAAACCACAATTGATACACGCCGGCCGGCCATTATGCGCCCGTGACAGGATCGCAAGTGGTTCAACCTGCGCTTTCCATCCCAATTTCGCTGCGCCGCGCTCCATCAGAACGCCCGAAGACTTGATCGGCATCGGCGGCATAGGAAACGGCCTGGATCGAAACGAGTCATATGGCCCTGGAGCACCAGACACGCCAATGTCCCAGTCTACTTTTGTGTAATACGGTTCGAGCTCTTCGTAGCTGATCGGCCAGTCGGCGAAATTAGTGCCGCTGATCGGACCAAGCATGCTGCGTTCTTTGAAGTCCGATTCGCGCAATCGCCAGAAATTGGCTGTGAAATGCACGCTGCTACCGCCGACAGTTTGCGCATAGTTAGTCGGCTGATTTTGTGGCGCCTCAGCGACCTTGCGTTCGTCATCTCGAAATGTCTGCTGATTGGTACGATTTCCGCCACTCGACAGTTCATTGAAAATCAATACCGACATTTCGTCATGTGTAAAGTCCGTCGTCCTGCGATACGGGCCCTGTTCCAGCACGACGACTTTGAATCCGTTGGTCGACAGCTCTTTCGCAAGGATGCCGCCAGCCGAGCCTGATCCAATGATGACAAAATCGACCGGCTCGTCGGTCGGGAACGTTACCTGGCCCTCATTGGCCATTTTGCTGCTCCTCCATGTATTGGGCATCGTAGTAACCAAACGGGTAGGACCATGCATGTGGCGGTCCGCCCATGCCGAGCAACTTCCAGCCAATGTCGTCGCGATTTCCTCCGTAGGACGCCATGCCGAATACGCCGAAGATCGTCAGGAACCGCGCGCCCTGAAAGAATGGCGTTCGCTCTTTTATTTTCAGATACTCATCCTGGTCAGCTTCATCGAGATCGGAGAAACGATCGGCGCCCGGGTATGCCTCCGTTATGCCGGACTGGAACTCGGCGAGCTGCATGCGTGCAAATTCCAGCGAATCCGCCAAAAAGGTACCGAATGCTTTGTCGGCAAAGTAAACGGCGCCGGCTTCGGTTGCGCCTGGCGTGTCGGTCGTTGGCAGTATGCGTGCCGCAATGGCAATGAATTCCCGAGCTTCTGCGCCCGTGATGTTCTCAAAAGCAGCGCCTTCATCCCGTGCGCTGCACGCGGCCTGGGATACAGCCACCATTGACGGTGCCGCCGCCCTCATCATGGTGGTGCCGACAAAAGTACCGGACCCCTGCAAAAAAGTTCGCCGGGTCACTGCATCAATGAACATGGTATTCCCCCTGGAGAATCAGGACTGGAAAATTAACACAGGATTGCTGCTTTGGCTCTAACCGTTGCTTATGAAAAACGACCTCAACAGCTGGCTTGCGAGCAGCTGGCAGAAGCTAAGGGCTGAAATGGTCTAATTTGCTGATAATATTGAACAAAGCCCGGCAGCTGCTGCAATCCCCGGAAACAGGGTGGCTCCTCAGCGGCTATTCCGGACCGCGTGGATCGCCTAATATGGCATCAATCAAACATCAGGGGACAACATGGGGCGACTGACAACTCACGTACTCGATACAGCCAATGGCGTGCCTGGCGGTGGCATCAAAATACGTCTTTTTTCCCTCGACGGAGGCCGCGAACTCATAACAAGCACGGTGACCAACGAGGATGGGCGGACTGACAGTCCACTCCTCGACGAGGCAGCATTCAAAGCCGGGTCTTACGAACTCGAATTTTCCGTCGGCGAGTACTTCGCGGCGGCCGGCAACGAGCTTGCTGATCCACCGTTTCTTGACGATGTGGTGATCCGCGTGTCGCTGGCCGACGATAGCCACTATCACGTACCGCTCCTGGTATCGCCATGGAGCTATTCGACTTATCGCGGCAGTTAGAATGACAAGCAATTCGCAGTCTTCGATCCGCTTCGTGCTTGATGGTGAAGTTATCGAACTGGCGGCCGTTGACCCAACGCGAACCGTTTTGCAGTATCTGCGTGAAGACCTTGGCAAAGTCGGCACCAAAGAGGGATGTGCCGAAGGCGATTGCGGAGCGTGCACCGTCGCGCTCGCCGAGGTTGATTCATCAGGCGGCCGGCTCCAGGTGCGTGCAATCAATTCCTGCATCCAGTTTCTGCCGACGCTGGATGGCAAAGAGTTAATCACAGTCGAAAGCCTGCGCGGCCCGGATGGCAGTCTGCATCCGGTGCAGCAGGCGATGGTCGACTGGCATGGCTCGCAGTGTGGATTCTGTACACCCGGATTCATCATGTCGCTGTTTGCGCTCTACAAAAATAACGCGTCGCCCAGCCGCCGTGAGATTGATGACGCGCTGGCCGGCAACCTTTGCCGTTGTGCCGCTTATCGGCCGATCATCGAAGCGGCCAGGAGGATGGTGACCGATTACGGCGAACGGCAGCAGGCAGGGGGCTGGTTGCTGCAACCGCATGCCGCCAATGCCAGGGCCGGCGATGATGAAAAAAGACGCGTCGATTTGCTGAATTCGCTGAAAAGCGACCGCTCACTGGCACTCGAGGCTCATGGCAGGAAATTCTTCGCACCTCAAAGCAGCGATGAGATGGCGCATCTTCTGCATGAGTACCCGGACGCGACGGTCCTCGCAGGCGGCACGGATGTCGGGCTCTGGGTGACGAAGCAGCATAAAGAGCTCGAGGTCCTGATCTATACCGGCAGCGTCAGCGAGCTTCGGGCGCAGGCTGTTTCAGACTCTCAGCTGGAGATCGGCGCGGCAGTTTCTCTGAGCGACGCCATGCAGCCAATCATCGAACACTACCCAACGCTCGAGGAACTGTTCCTGCGATTTGCCTCGCCGCCGATTCGAAATGCAGGCACGCTCGGCGGCAATATCGCTAACGGATCACCGATTGGCGACACCATGCCGGCATTACTGGTACTGGACACGAGCCTGGTACTCAGGAAAGGTGATGGCCGCCGAACCTTGCCCCTCAGTGACTTCTACATCGATCATCAGCAGACTGCGCTGCAGCCCGGTGAGTTCGTCGAAAAAATTCTGATTCCGCTGCCGGTCGACGGCGAACATGTCGAAAGCTACAAAGTGTCAAAACGATTTGACCAGGATATATCCGCGGTCTGCGGCGCATATCGGCTGGTGCTCGATGGTGGCAATGTCGCTGACATCAAGATTGCCTATGGCGGCATGGCGGCAATTTGTAAGCGCGCGGAGCAATGTGAAAAAACACTGCGGGGGAAACCCTGGAACGAGGTGCTTCTGGATGAGGCCATGAACGCTCTCGGCAGGGATTTCACTCCGCTATCAGACATGCGATCAACGGCCCAGTACCGCCAGCGCATCTGCCGCAATCTCCTGCAACGCTTTTATCTCGACACCACGGGCGCCGGTGATGAACGGCTATACAGCTATGGTCGCTAGCGGCAAGCGCACTAAACCCAGGTCGGGTATCGCGGGCGCGGTCGGCTCGGCGATTCCGCATGAAAGCAGCGAGAAGCATGTCAGCGGCGAGGCAATATATACCGACGATATTCCCGAACCAAAGGGTCTGCTGCAGCTGGCGGTCGGCATGAGTAGCAAAGCGCATGCCCGAATCAGCAGTATCGATCTCGGCGCCGTGCGCGCAGCGCCGGGCGTGATCGATGTCATGATCGCGGACGACATACCGGGCGACAACAACTGCGGCCCGGTGATCGCCGATGATCCGGTATTGGCGCCGGGCCTTGTGCAATACGTCGGCCAGGCGGTGTTCGCGGTAGCCGCAATCACTGTCGAGCAGGCACGGAAGGCGGCGCAGCTCGGCCTGATCGAATACGAGGAACTGGAACCGATTCTGGATGCGCGCAAGGCAGTGGCAGCCGGATCATTCGTTCTGCCGAGTGCCTCCATCAAACGGGGCGACAGCACTGGAGCGATTGCCAGCGCTGCGCATCGCCTGAAAGGCAGTGTCAGCCTCGGCGGGCAGGACCACTTTTACCTGGAAGGACAGGTCGCGATGGCGATGCCGGCCGAGGACGGTGATTTGTTCGTCTACAGTTCCACGCAGCACCCGGGCGAGATACAGCAGCTCGTCGCTGCCGCAATCGGCAGGGAATCGAAGGATGTCGTCGTGGAATGCCGCCGCATGGGCGGCGCTTTCGGTGGCAAGGAAAGCCAACCGGCACTTATTGCCTGCATCGCAGGTTTGATGGCGCAGAAGACCGGCAGACCCTGCAAGCTTCGACTCGACCGTGACGACGACATGATCATGACGGGCAAACGGCACGATTTCGAGATCGATTACGACGTTGGTTTTGCCGACAACGGCAGGATCGAGGGCATTGAGTTCATGTTTGCATCGCGTTGTGGAATGTCTGCCGACCTGTCAGGCGCCATCAATGACCGCACGATGTTCCATTGTGACAATGCCTATTTCCTCGAGAACGTAACCATTGTCTCGCACCGCTGCAAGACAAACACGGTGTCGAATACCGCGTTTCGCGGCTTCGGTGGGCCACAAGGTATGTTCGGCATCGAGTGTGTCATTGACGATATTGCAAGACATCTGGGAAAAGATCCGCTTGATGTTCGCCGGGAGAATTTCTACGGCATCGGTGAGCGGGACACCACGCACTACCTGCAAACGGTTGACGACAATGTCATTCACGAAATCGTCGATGACCTCGAGAAAAGTTCCGACTACCGCCGCCGGGTAGATGAAATCAGGCAGTTCAACCAGGCACACGAGCTCCTTAAACGGGGTATCGCGTTGACGCCGGTCAAGTTCGGCATTTCCTTCACTGCCACGCATCTGAATCAGGCCGGGGCGCTGCTGCATATTTACGCGGACGGTACCGTGCATCTGAATCATGGCGGCACGGAAATGGGCCAGGGCCTCTTCACCAAGGTTGCCCAGGTGGTCGCCGAAGAACTGCAGATCGATATCGACCGCATCAAGATCACTGCGTCCGACACCAGCAAAGTGCCCAATGCGTCGGCAACCGCGGCGTCGAGCGGCTCCGACCTGAACGGCAAGGCTGCGCAGGCTGCTGCGCGTACCATTAAAAGGCGCCTGATAAAATTTGCGGCGAAACATTACGCCGTTGCAGAAGACGAGGTCGTGTTCGAGAATAACGAAGTGCAGATCGGTGCCAAACGTGTCGCATTCCAGGAGCTGGTTCACCAGGCCTGGTTCGCAAGAACGTCACTGTCGGCGACCGGTTTTTACAGCACGCCACAAATCAATTACGACCGCTCGACATTCAGTGGGCGGCCGTTTTTCTACTACGCCTATGGCGCGGCGGTAGCGGAAGTCATCATTGATACGCTGACGGGTGAGCACCGGGTGTTACGCGTCGATATTCTTCACGACTGCGGCAAGTCACTGAATCCGGCCATTGATATGGGGCAGATCGAAGGCGGTTTCATCCAGGGTGTCGGCTGGCTGACTTCCGAGGAATTATGGTGGAACGCTGATGGCGAACTGAAAACACATGCTCCCTCGACCTACAAGATTCCAACCTGTTCAGACCTGCCCGTCGATTTTCGCGTACGGTTGCTCGAATCAGCAGCCAATCGCGAGGATACGATTCACCGCTCCAAAGCGGTCGGCGAACCACCGCTCATGCTGAGTCTTTCTGTCTTTCATGCGCTACGTGATGCAGTCGCGAGCGTCGGTTCCAATAACAGGACTCCCGTTTTGCGGGCGCCGGCAACGCCGGAATCGGTCCTCGACGCCGTTAGCGAGCAGCAGGCTGCATCATGAACCAGTGGATTGACGATCTGTACGGCCTGAGTGGTAACGATGAGTGCTGCATCGTGGTCACGGTTGCCGGGGTTCGCGGCTCTGCTCCACGTGAAATTGGCGCAAAGATGATCGTCACCGGCAAGGACACGGTCGGCACGATTGGCGGCGGTCAACTGGAATATCAGTGCACTAAAATCGCCTGCGAACAGCTGCAAAAAAAGGCCGACTATAGTCAACGACTGCGGCGGCGTTTCCCGCTCGGCACGAACTGCGGCCAGTGTTGCGGCGGCATCGTCGAGGTCATGTTCGAGCGCGTTGCTTCGTCATCGATCACGTGGCTTAAGGAACTGAAGCGATTACATGACGAGCGCCGTGCGGTGGTGATGGTTACGCCGCGCGACGGCGAGACCGGCAAATACCTGGTCACTGAAGATCGCTGCATGCACTTTGAAAGCAATATCAGGTGTCCGGAGGAAACCGTTGCCGCCGCGAGACAGATGATCATCGATCATGCCAGCGCCAGGTTACTGGACAGCTTCCTGATGGAGCCGATTTTGCAAAGCGATTTTCACGTCGCAATCTTTGGCGCCGGTCACCTCGGAGCGGCAACCGTGGATGTTCTGTCGAGGCTCGATTGCAACATCCGCTGGATTGACGCCCGCCGGAATATTTTTCCGGCACAACTGCCGAATAACGTAACGGCAGTGGAATCCGGGTATCCGGCGGACGAGGTTGCGGCGATGGCGCAGGGGACGAATTTCCTGGTTATGACACACAGCCATCCGCTGGACTACGAGATATGCGAACAAGTGTTGCGGCGCGGGGATTTTGCCTACTGCGGACTCATCGGCTCGCGCTCGAAGCGCCGGCGCTTCGAACGAACCATGCGCAAACAGGGCATGCCGGACTCATTGCTGGGGCGCCTGACCTGCCCCATCGGCGTACCCGGTATTGAGTCAAAGAAACCGGCAGATATTGCAGTTGCAGTCGCCGCCGAATTATTGCGCATCAGGGATGCGGCCGGGGCCGCAAAACAGGACAATGACAGGGTGCCCGAACCAGTGAACGATAACGTGCACGTACTTTAAAAAACACGAAGATCTTACATGGAAGCATACATAGTCGACTGGCTGAACCTCCTCGCCAGGTGGGTGCACTTTATTACCGGCATCGCCTGGATTGGCTCGTCGTTTTATTTCATCTGGCTGGACGATCATCTTGAAGCACCGAAAGAAGCTGCGGACGCCGAAAAGGGTGTCGGCGGCGAATTATGGTCGGTGCACGGCGGTGGCTTTTATCACGCACAAAAATATCGCGTAGCGCCGCGAACCCTGCCGGAGACCCTGCACTGGTTCAAATGGGAGGCATATACGACCTGGATAACGGGCATGTTCCTGTTGATCCTCGTGTACTGGTACGGCGCCGGGGTTTACCTCATCGATCCATCGGTTGCCGATTTATCGGTGCCACTTGCTGTCGGCATCGCAGCGCTATTTCTTGTTGGTGGCTGGGTAAGTTATGACTTGCTGTGTAAATCCCCGCTGGGCAAAAACGACAATGCATTCA
>JADFGH010000387.1 GCA_022567775.1 Pseudomonadota bacterium
TATCCGAATTTTAACGCTGGTGGACAAGGATTGACTCGGGCCGTCCTGGCCCTCGCCCTGCGGGTCGCTTCGCGGTCCAAAATCGCTCCCGGCGATTTTGTCGAACCTTGGTTGGCGGAGTCAGAGTCCGCAGTCCTACCGCTAGACGATCTCCCAAGTTCAGGGGACAGTTACCTTAATTCGCCACGCGGTTACCTGGTAACCAGCGCCAGAGCTCGAATTAAGGAAACTGCCCCCTGATTCACACTAACGCTTCGAGTACTGCGTCGCCTTACGTGCTTTGCGGAGGCCCACTTTCTTGCGTTCGACTTCGCGGGCGTCACGTGTCACGAAGCCGGCCTTCCTGAGCGCAGGCCGGAGTGACTCGTCGTATTGCATCAATGCGCGTGTCAGTCCGTGGCGGATTGCGCCAGCCTGACCGGTTGTTCCGCCGCCCTTCACAGAAACCGTGATATCGAACTTATCAGTCAGATTCAGCAGCTCAAGCGGCTGACGCACAATCATTCTGGCAGTCTGCCGGGCGAAAAAAAGATCCAGCGGACGTTTATTGACTTGGATTTCGCCGGAACCAGGCTTCATATAAACCCTCGCAGTCGAGGTTTTGCGGCGTCCGGTTCCGTAGAAACTTGCTTCAGTCATTATTTTACCTCAGTCCTGGCGTCTAACGCGCTTAAGTTTTTATGTCCAGTGGTATCGGCTGCTGTGCCTCGTGATTGTGCTCAGGACCTGCAAATACCCGCAGTTTCGAGAACATCTTCCGGCCCAGCGGATTGCGTGGCAGCATGCCTTTTACCGCATACTGCAGCACCCGCTCCGGCGCCTCGCTCATCAGTTTTTCCAACGGCATCGATTTCAGGTTGCCAATATATCCGGTGTAGCGATGATACATCTTGTCTTTCATCTTGTTGCCAGTAACGCGAATCTTGTCAGCATTGACGACAACAATGTAGTCGCCGGTATCGACATGCGGCGTATATTCCGGCTTGTGCTTGCCGCGCAACCGTCTGGCGATCTCCGAGGACAGGCGCCCCAGGGTCTTGCCCGTGGCGTCAACCAGGTACCAGTCGTGGCGTACTTCTTCCGGTTTGGCAGAAAACGTCTTCATGATCTCTAATTCCAGTAGATTTTGGGGACAGTTTACTGATCTCCATCTCCGTCACAATTACGCCCGCATGACGAGGTGGAGATCAGTAAACTGTCCCGGGCGCAACCCCGGCGAAAGGCGCGGAATTTTACTCGACAGCCTGCCGCAATGCAAACAATGTCAGTCGATAATGGGTAAAAATCACGGCTTAATCTGCCGTCTTTTTCTCCTTTTTTATCAATAGTTTAAAAATGCTGCCCTGACCGGCCCGGCTGGCGCAGTCAGCGCCGCCGGGCGCGAATCACCGAATCGCGGTTATAATGAGGCCCATGGAAAAGCGACGATTAAGCCCTTTCGATCGATTCCTGGCCGGAATCGACGGCGCTATTCGCGCTGCTGCTGCCGCGCCAATACGCGCATCAAGGCCAAATCCGGCCACCGACATACCCGAAGCGACCTTGTCCGCTGATGAGAAATCGCACTCAGCCGGACTAATGCGGGTTAATCATGCCGGAGAGATCGCCGCGCAGGGCCTCTACCAGGGGCACGCGGCAGTCGTCCGCGACCCCAGGATCGAACAGCAGATGCAAGCAGCAGCCGACGAGGAACTCGACCACCTTGGCTGGTGCGAGGAGCGCCTCGGCGAACTGGGGTCGGGCCCGAGCAAATTGCGCCCGGTCTGGTATGCAGGCGCCTGGATGATGGGAGCCGTCAGCGGCGTCCTGGGTGACAAATGGTCGCTGGGATTTATCGAGGAAACCGAGCGGCAGGTCGCGGAACACCTGGCCGGCGATGCCTGACTTCTCCACGAACACGATCGGGAAGAACACGCAGACCGTGGTCAGCGTCGAAGCGGTGATCGCGCCGGCCACGTCGCTGACGCCCTCGATCGCGGCCTCCAGGGGGGGGCGGCCTTCCTCCCGTTTGCGGGAGGCCGCCTCCAGCACGACGATCGCGTTGTCGACCAGCATGCCGATGCCGAGCGCGAGCCCGCCCAGCGACATGATGTTCAGCGAGATGTCGGCCAGGAACAGGGGCGTGAAGGTGGCGACCACGCAGATGCCGATCACGCCGCCGGCGATCAGCGTCGGCAGGCCGCGCGCCAGGAAGAGGTAGAGCACGAAGACGGCGAGGATGCCGCCCAGCAAGGCGGTGTCGCGCACCTCGCGGATAGCGGCT
>JADFGH010000388.1 GCA_022567775.1 Pseudomonadota bacterium
GTCCGGTTAAAGAAAGCAAATTGTCGGCAGATGCTGCAGAGCGGGGTGAATACCGGCATTACATGCAGAAGGAAATTCACGAACAGGCACAGGCAGTCCGCTCGACGATCGAAGAGCGAATCGCAAACGGGCGGGTTCTCGATGCTGCGTTCGGGCCGGAAGCCAACGAGGTCCTGGACAACACGAGGGGCGTGCATATTGTCGCCTGTGGGACGAGTTATCACGCCGGATTGATTGCGAGGTACTGGATCGAACAACTGTGCAGGTTGCCCTGCACAGTCGAGATCGCGAGCGAGTATCGTTACCGCTCGCCCGTCGTACTCGAGGGCACGCTGTTCATCACGATCAGCCAGTCCGGTGAGACAGCGGACACGCTCGCGGCGCTGCGTGCTGCGAAAGAGATGCCTTACATCTCATCGCTGACCATCTGCAATTCGCCCGAGAGCTCAATTGTTCGGGAGTCCGCCCTGTCGCTGATGACACACGCAGGCCCGGAAATCGGCGTAGCCTCAACCAAGGCGTTTACGACGCAACTGGCTGCACTCGCGCTTCTGACGATTTCCCTGGCGCGCCGCAATGGCCTCGAGGAAAAACAGGAACGCATCCTGGTCGCACAGTTAGCCGAGATTCCCGGTCTGATCGATCAGGTGCTGGCGCTCGATTCGGCCATTGAGACACTTGCGGAACATTTCGTTGACAAGCAGCATGCACTATTTCTTGGGCGCGGTGTACAGAACCCGGTGGCGATGGAAGGCGCGCTGAAGCTCAAGGAAGTTTCCTATATTCATGCTGAAGCATATGCAGCCGGAGAATTGAAGCACGGCCCCCTGGCGCTGGTGGACGAAAACATGCCGGTTATCGCGGTGGCGCCCGACGATGAACTTCTTGAGAAGTTGAAAAGCAATCTGCAGGAGGTGCGTGCGCGCGGAGGCGAGTTATACGTGTTTGCAGATCCGCGGGTGCAGTTCGGTGACAGGGTCGGCATTCACACCATGCGCATGCCTGCACTGATCCAGGATTTCCAGGCACCGATCATCTACACGATACCGCTGCAGCTTCTCGCCTACCATGTCGCCGTCCTGAAAGGCACCGACGTCGACCAGCCCAGAAACCTCGCGAAATCAGTAACGGTAGAATAGACGGAATATCACGCTACTTTCGAAAGATCAGTAATCAGCGAGCAGCTTTTCGATGGTAACGGCATCCTGGCCAACCATTTCTTTGTCAATTGTCAGAGCAGGAACAACGTGCCCTGCTTTAGCGAGAGCGTCTCTAAGAACACCGAGAAAGCGCGGCGCTGAAATCAGCGTAAATTCGTCACAGGCGCCCTCATAAACTGCCTTGTTAATCCGGTTTGCTATGTCCTTGGCAAAAGCGACAGCCGCACGTTTTTTCGGGCCGGTCTGTTCTTTTACCATCGTGTGCCGTCCCTGGCCGTGACTGTCGAAACTGCGGCCGCCGCGATCCGATATAAGGTCACCGGTTTTTTTTCGCGCTACCTCATTGGTCAGGCTAAACAGTTCAGTTAGCGGGCCGCGCCGCGATTTACGAGCGTAAACTGTAGCTGCGGACTCATCCGCAACGATTATCCAGGTTGTTTTCTTGGGGAGCAATAATTCAGATGTCACAATTAACTCGCTTCGCCGTGGGCTACCTGATCATAATCATGGGGCAAGCAGCGGGTCAACGCAGCAGGTAGATATACGCATTGTACTAAGCGGTAACCTGCAGCATTAAACTGGTTGAATGACTATGTCTCCGACATCGGCAGGCGGGGTTGGCTGTGATACCGCCTGGACCAAAAGCGTAGCCGAGGCGCTGGCAGACCTTCGGGTTGACCCCTTGTTCGGCCTGAAAACCAGCGAAGTCGAGTCTCGCCGGCGCCAATTCGGCCGAAACCAGCTGAAAGCGGCGAAACGCCGCAGTGTTCTGTCCATTTTGGCTGACCAGTTCAAAAGTGTTGTCATCTGGCTGTTGGCAGTGGCGGGCGTGCTCGCATTCATTTTCGCTGATCATGCAGAAGGGCTGGCGATTTTCACTGTCATCGCAATAAACGCCTCGATTGGTTATCTGACGGAGTGGCGGGCCATCCGTTCGATGGAGGCGCTCGGCCGCCTGGGATCGGTGGAAACCGTCGTTATGCGCGATGGAAACGTGCAGGAATTGCCCGCGGGCCAACTGGTCCCGGGCGATATTGTCATTCTCGACGGTGGTGACATTGTTACGGCAGACATTCGCCTGATCGAAGCCGCAA
>JADFGH010000074.1 GCA_022567775.1 Pseudomonadota bacterium
TATAGGACAGACCTACGTCCATCAGGGTTCGCAGTTTCCTTGCAACGACGGGCACGTTCCTGAAAAACGCCGACGCATCTTCAACGGTCATATCCAGGACTTCGTGAATGTTCCTGCCCTTGTAGCGGATCTCCAGCGTCTCACGGTTGTAGCGCTTCTCGCGGCAAACGTCGCAGGGAACATAGATGTCCGGCAGGAAGTGCATCTCGACCTTGATGACGCCGTCTCCCTGGCAGGCCTCGCAGCGCCCGCCTTTGACATTGAAACTGAATCGGCCGGGCAGGTATCCGCGCGAGCGTGCCTCCGGAGTACCGGCAAACAGTTCCCGAATCGGCGTAAACAATCCACTGTAGGTCGCGGGATTGGATCTTGGCGTTCTGCCAATCGGGCTTTGACTGATGTCGATGACCCGATCGACAAACTCAAGACCCGTAATTTCGTCATGTGGCGCCGGGTTCCGGCTGTTTCGATTCAGCGTTTCTGCGACGGCTTTGTACAAGGTGTCATTGATCAGGGTCGATTTGCCGGATCCCGAAACGCCGGTGACGCAGGTCATCAGCCCGAGCGGAATCGAGACGTCGATATTCTTCAGATTGTTTCCCCTTGCGCCCCTTATCCGCAACTGGCGAGAAGTGTCTGCGCTGGTGCGCTGGTCGGGTACGGCAATTGAACGTCTGCCTGACAGGTACTGGCCGGTCAGGGATCGCGGTTCCTGCATGATGGTTGCCGGAGGCCCCGCAGCCACGATCTGGCCGCCGTGCACGCCGGCCCCCGGCCCGAGGTCGACCACATAATCTGCGGTGAGGATCGCCTCTTCGTCATGTTCAACCATGATCACTGTATTGCCGATGTCACGCAGATGCAGCAATGTTCCCAGCAAACGCTGGTTGTCCCGTTGATGCAAACCGATTGAAGGCTCATCGAGAATGTACATGACACCAACCAGGCCGGAACCGATCTGACTGGCGAGACGTATGCGTTGTGCTTCACCGCCGGACAGGGTTTCAGCGCTGCGGTTTAACGAGAGGTAGTCGAGGCCGACGTCGCTGAGGAAACCGAGGCGGTGGCCGATTTCTTTCACGATTTTGTCGGCGATCGTGCCCCGCCAGCCGTCGAGTTGCAGTGATTCGAAAAAACTCCGGGCATGGCCAACCGACATATCGCTGATCTCCGGCAGCGACAAGTCAGTGATGAATACGTTTCGCGCGGAGCGATTCAGGCGGGTACCCGCGCACTCTGGGCATGGCCGGCTGTTCAGGAAGCGCGCCAGTTCCTCGCGAACGGCGCTCGACTCCGTTTCCCGGTAGCGGCGGTCCAGGTTTGGAATCACGCCTTCGAAACGATGCAGTTGCTTGATTTCCATGCCCCGCGAATTCGCGTATCGAAATTCGACTTTTTCCTTGCCGCTGCCAAACAAAACGATTTGTCGAATTTCTTCGGTCAGTTCATTGAACGGTGTTTCGATATCAAACTTGTAGTGCGCCGCGAGGCTCTGGATCATCTGGAAGTAATACGTTGTCTTTCGATCCCAGCCGCGAATCGCGCCACCGGCCAGCGACAGGTCGGAATTGACGACTACACGGTCCGGGTCGAAAAACTGTTTGACGCCGAGACCGTCGCAACCGGAGCAAGCGCCTGTCGGGTTGTTGAATGAGAACAGCCGTGGTTCGAGTTCGGTCAGGCTGTAGCCGCAGATGTTGCAGGCGAAGCGATCCGAGAAGACCAGTTCCTCTTTGTCTTTTTCTTCCATGAATCCAATACGCGCGGCCCCGTCGGCAAGGCGCAGCGCCGTTTCAAAGGACTCAGCCAGGCGCTGTTTCATGTCAGCTTTGACCTTGAAGCGGTCCACGACCGCATCGATATTGTGTTTACGCCGCAGGTCCAGCTTCGGTGGGTCGTCCAGCTCGTAGACTTCGCCGTTGATTCGTGCGCGGATAAAACCCTGTGCCTGCAGGTCCTGCATGAGCTGCACATGCTCGCCTTTGCGTCCAACGACCACCGGCGCCAGCAACATCAGTCGGCTGCCCTCTGGCATTGCGAGCACCTGGTCGACCATCTGGCTTATCGTCTGCGCCTCAAGCGTCACCCCATGGTCCGGGCAACGTGGTATGCCGGCCCTGGCAAACAGAAGACGCAGGTAATCGTAAATTTCGGTCACGGTGCCGACCGTCGAGCGCGGATTATGCGAGGTGGATTTTTGCTCGATTGAGATGGCCGGCGACAAACCGTCGATATGATCGACGTCGGGTTTTTCCATCATCGACAGGAATTGCCGGGCGTAGGCAGACAGGGACTCGACATAACGGCGCTGACCTTCGGCATAGATAGTGTCGAATGCGAGCGACGATTTACCGGAGCCCGAGAGGCCGGTGAACACGATCAGCTTATCCCGCGGCAAACTGATGTCGATATTTTTCAGGTTGTGCGTTCGCGCGCCGCGAATTTCGATTGATTTCATGGGTGTTCTGCAGTGAACGGCAAACAACCTGTTAATATACGCCGCCGCGCGTACGCCGCGCAAAGGCAGTGTCTTCCTAAGAATAGATGAGCAAGCAAGTAAGCCAGTTTTTTGCCGTAATGCTGCCCATCGAACGGCGAGCCGTAACGGTAATTGCGCTCATGGCGATGTGCCGCATGTTCGGCTTATTCGCGTTGCTGCCGGTTCTTGCGCTTTATGCCGCCGATCTGCAGGATGCCACACCAACGCTGATCGGTCTGGCGGTAGGCGCTTATGGCCTGACTCAGGCCGCGTTGCAAATTCCCTTCGGCGCAATCTCGGACCGGATCGGACGGGTGCCGGTCATCCTCTTCGGACTCGCGCTATTCGCGGCAGGCAGTATTTTCGCGGCACAGAGCGATAGTATTTACGGTGTCATTGCTGGTCGCCTGTTGCAGGGTGCGGGCGCTATCTCGGCTACCCTGACTGCGCTCCTTGCCGATGCCACGCGGGAAGAGATTCGAACGCGCACGATGGCTGTGTTAGGCATCGCGATCGGCAGTTCATTTCTCCTGGCGCTCATCATCGGCCCGGTCATCGCGGCTACCAGTGGTGTGCGGATGCTATTCTGGCTTGCGGCGGTGCTGGCAGCGGTCGCTGCCCTGCTCTTGTTGCTGCTACCCCGCGGGATCGAGAAGCCGGCTGAGCTGCCGGATCGCCGGATCCGTGCAGCATTCAGGCCGGAACTGCTGCGGCTCGACTTTTACATTTTTGTCCTGCATGCGTTGTTGACCGCAAGCTTCGTGGCGTTGCCATTCCTGCTTCGCGATGAGCTTCACCTGGCCCTTACTGATCACTGGCAGATCTACGTCGGCGCACTCCTGGCGTCGCTACTGGGTACGGTGCCACTGATCTTTGCAGATGAACGCAAGGGCAAGTCGTCGACACTCACGATAGCGATCCTGTTGCTCGTGTCGGGACAGCTCATGCTGGCGATCGGCGGGTTCAATCTGACGATCGTCTTTGTCGCACTTGCGGTATTTTTCGCAGGGTTCAATTTCCTGGAGGCCGGGTTGCCGGCGAGGCTTTCAATCCGCGCCTCGGGCGACCTGCGTGGTGCATCGCTTGGCGTGTTTTCGAGTTCCCAGTTTCTCGGGGCATTTGCCGGCGGCCTGATCGGCGGCCGGTTCCTTGCCGGCGGCGACCCGTCTGCGGTTTTCGCCGTCTGCGCCTTGCTGGCGGGGGCGTGGCTGGTCGTGCACAGACTCGCCGCTGACACAGGCTAAAACAGGTGTTTCTGCCTGATTTCAGGCTGGTATTTAATAAGTCAGGCCCTACAATACTTACCCCCTGCCGTAGAAGGCGGGATCATCAAATAATCATCACAGGGGACCACAATGGCCCGCGGAGTAAACAAAGTAATCCTCGTTGGCAATCTCGGGAACGATCCGGACACCCGTTACATGCCAAGCGGATCTGCCGTCACAAACTTGAGCGTGGCGACCAATGAATCGTGGAAGGACAAGGAGACCGGCGAGCAAAAAGACCGCACAGAGTGGCATAAAGTCGCAATGTTCGGACGCCTGGCGGAGATCGCAGCCGAATACCTGAGAAAAGGATCCCAGGTGTATATCGAGGGCAAGCTGCGGACTCGCAAATGGCAGGATAAGGATGGCAACGATCGCTGGACGACTGAAATCATCGCTGATGAAATGCAGATGCTCGGTGGCCGCATGGACAGCGGTGCACCTGCGATGAATGATCGAGCGCCACCATCGGCGCCACCATCGGCGCCACCGCCCAAGGGTGGATCCGACGACTTCGACGACGACATACCGTTCTAGAGAGCCTGTGAACAACAAGCTCTACATCAAGACCATGGGCTGCCAGATGAACGAGTACGACTCGGAGAAGATGGCGGATATCCTGCGAGAATCACATGGCTATGAGTTAACGGCAAGTCCGGAGGACGCGGACCTGTTGCTGGTCAATACCTGTTCGATCCGGGAAAAGGCGCAGGAGAAGGTCTTTTCTGAGCTCGGCCGCTGGCGGGCATGGAAGGAAAAACGGCCCGAAATCATGATTGGCGTCGGCGGCTGCGTCGCAAGCCAGGAGGGCGAGGGCATTACTAAGCGTGCGCCGTTCGTTGACATGGTGTTTGGACCGCAAACGCTGCATCGATTGCCACAAATGGTTGATGATGTTCGAGAAAAAGGACGGCCGGTGGTCGATATTTCGTTTCCGGAGATAGAAAAGTTTGACTGCCTTCCGGAACCGCGGGCCGAAGGGCCGACCGCCTTTGTTTCCATCATGGAAGGCTGCAGCAAATACTGCACGTTTTGCGTCGTTCCGTATACGCGCGGTGAAGAAATCAGCCGGCCGCTCGACGATGTGGTAACAGAAGCAGCTAATCTTGCGGCGCAGGGGGTCCGGGAAATAAATATGCTGGGTCAGAACGTCAACGCGTATCTCGGCCCAATGCATGACGGTCAGATAGCGGATCTGGCGACACTGATTTATTACATTGACGCGATTGATGGTATCGATCGCATCCGCTTTACGACTTCACACCCGCGCGAGTTCACCGATAGCCTGATTCAGGCGTATGCAGAAATTCCGAAACTGGCGAATTTCCTGCACCTGCCGGTACAGCACGGGGCAGATCGGATACTTTCGCGCATGAAACGTGGTTACACGGCGATCGAATACAAGCAGAAAATTCGCAAGCTCAGGGAGGTTCGGCCGGACATTTCGATTTCGTCGGACTTCATCGTCGGATTCCCGGGCGAAACGGACCGCGATTTCGAAGCGACAATGCAGCTGATCGCTGATGTCGGATTCGACCAGTCTTTCAGTTTCATTTACAGCGCACGGCCGGGAACGCCAGCGGCCAGTTTTGCCGATGCAACACCGATGGCAGTCAAGAAAGAGCGGCTGAGTATTTTGCAGGCACGGATCAACCGGCAGGCCATGGAAATCAGCCGCGCCATGGTTGGCTCGGTGCAGTCAGTACTGGCCGAGAGGCCGTCCAAAAAAGACGCCAGGCAGCTTGCCGGGCGTACTGAGAACATGCGCTGGGTCAATTTCGACGGACATCCGTCGGCAATCGGCCAGTTCGTCGACGTTTTGATTACCGAAGCGCTGCCGAACTCCTTACGTGGCCGCCTGGTCAACATTCGCGCGGTGGCTTGAGTGACTGGCCGTCAAATCGTGAACTTTTTCACTTCCATGTCGCGTCCCGTAGCGGTAGGCTAAGTACTGACGAACCAGATAACAGAGGACCAAACTTCAACCCTTGAACGCCGTAACAATATCCCGGGACCTGGTCCTGGAACCCGCCGATAATAACCGTCTTGCCAATCTCTGCGGTCAGTTTGACGAGCACATTCGTCAGATCGAGCGCCGCCTCAACGTAGAAATCGCCAGCCGCGGAAACCAGTTTCGCATCACCGGTAAGCCGGGTGCCGCGCAGATCGGACAAGACCTCATTCAATCTCTGTTTCGCCTGACAGATAGTGAGCGGCTGGATCCTGAGCGCGTGCATATCTGCTTGCAGGAAGTAGCCATGAACGATGGCGAAGTCGCAGAGCTTTCGGCAGTGCACGACGATGGCGACGAGAGTCTGTTCGAGATTCAGACGCGTCGCAAACTCGTCCGGGCGCGCGGCGCGAATCAGCGCGGCTATCTGAAAAACATCCGCGAACATGACCTCGCAATTGGTATCGGCCCGGCCGGCACCGGCAAGACCTATCTTGCCGTTGCCAGTGCGATTGATGCGCTTGAGAGCGAGCAGGTGCGCCGAATTATTCTGGTGCGGCCTGCTGTCGAAGCCGGTGAGCGCCTCGGATTCCTGCCCGGCGACCTGTCACAAAAAGTCGATCCTTATTTGCGACCAATGTATGACGCACTGTACGACATGTTGGGCCCGGAACAGGTCGGACGCATGATCGAGAAGAATCTGATCGAAGTTGCGCCGTTGGCATTTATGCGCGGACGATCGCTGAACGATTCGTTTGTGCTTCTCGACGAAGCACAAAACACCAGTGTTGCACAGATGAAAATGTTCCTGACACGTATTGGCTTTGGCTCCCGAGCCGTCGTGACCGGTGATATCACGCAGATTGACCTGCCTGCCGGACAACAATCAGGTCTGAAGAATGCGGTCGAAATATTGAGTGATGTTGATGGAGTCGGGTTCACCTGGTTTACGCCAAACGATGTCGTTCGCCATGAGTTGGTGCAACGCATCGTCGAAGCATACGAGTCGGATGGCAACGGAAAACAACCCTGATTCGAATGGCTGCGCTCAACCGATCCAGGTTGATGTGCAGGTTGCGGCGGACGTGTCCAATGGTCCGGAAGAGGCGGACATTCGGGATTGGCTCGAGCAGGTTATTGCACAGGTTGGTCCTGATACGGCACGTAGTATCGAGATTTCAGTGAGAATCGTTGGTGAGGCGGAGGGCCGGGCACTGAACAAGCAGTTTCGTGCCAATGACAGTGCGACGAATGTCCTGTCATTTCCGCTACTGGACGCGGGCCTGGCCGATCTGCCGGACGAGATGCCGCTGGCGTTGGGAGACATCGTTATTTGTGGACCGGTGGTGACGCGCGAGGCAAGCGAACAAGGCAAAAAATGTTCGGATCACTGGGCGCACATGCTGGTGCACGGCGCCCTGCACTTATTTGGATATGACCATGAGACGGATGTACAGGCGCAGGAAATGGAGACGCTGGAAATCCGTATTCTGGCGCTCGGTGGCGTAGGAAACCCCTATGAACCAGGAAAATGAGGCTTCATGCATTCGTGAGAAAATAGCTGCTGTTACAATGCAAGCATGCCGCGGGGCTCGAAAATCCCGGCAGCACAGGATGATCAGACAAACCAGATGAACGACAAACCGCCAAGTACCAATGGCCCAGGACAAAACGGAATTTTCAAACGCGTCATCCGCGCGATCAAAGGTGAGCCCTGGAGCCGGCAAGAAATACAGCAATTACTCAAACAGGCTGAAAGCGCCTTCGATCCCGAAGAGCAGGAGATGCTGAGCGGCGTTCTGGAAGTCGCCGAGATCCAGGTTCGCGAGGTCATGATTCCCAGGTCGCAAATGATCGTTATCGACCACGATCAAAGCCTCGACGATATGCTTACGGTCATTATCGATTCCGGACATTCACGATTTCCGGTAATCGGGGAAGAGCGCGATGAAGTGCTAGGTATTCTGCTCGCCAAGGACTTATTGAAATTCTTTGGAAATCCGTCAGAAACGGAGCTGGATATCGAGAAATTCCTGCGGCCTGTGTCGGTGATCCCGGAATCGAAACGTCTTAATACATTACTCAAGGAATTCCGTGATAGCCACCAGCACATGGCGATCGTCGTCGACGAATATGGTGGTGTGTCCGGATTGCTGACCATTGAAGACGTGCTTGAAGAGATAGTTGGTGAAATCGACGATGAGCACGATCCGCAAGAGGCTGAATTTATCGAACCGGACGTCGATCTCGATGGCCGTCCCTGTTTTTCGGTGCGTGCGCTGACCCGAATAGAAGATTTCAACGATTACTTCGGTTGCAACCTGACCGACGATGACGACTACGAGACGATCGGCGGGCTGGTTATGCATGAACTGGGCCGGCTTCCGCGGCCGGGTGAAAGCCTCGCATTCGGTGGCTTCGAGTTTCGTGTGACAGAAGCCGACCGGCGCCGCATCGACGCTTTGCAGGTGAATAAAATTCCGGATGCGTCTGCAGCCACCGGCTGATCCGGTCAATATCACCTTAACGGAGCACTTGTGCCGGAAAAGTTTTCGCTGACTAAAGTTTTTCACGGCCGCCCACGCCGTGCAAAATTGATGTTTTTCCTTGCGGGCGCTCTCCTGGTGGTGTCGTTTGCGCCTTTCGGCTGGTACCTGTTAGCGCCTTTGCTTTTATTGCCGCTACTGTATGGTTTCCTGGTTTCAAGTCCGCGAACGGCGGCAGCCTATGGCTTCTGGTTCGGTGCCGGGCTGTTCCTTGCGGGCACCTACTGGTTCTATATTTCAATTCACGTGTTCGGCCAGGCGCCGCTCATCCTGGCAATTTTCCTGCTGCTAGCGCTGGTCGTGATCATGGGTCTCTACTATGCGGCTGCAGGCTGGCTGACGGCCAGGCTCTGCGACGGAAAAGCCATGCGGCTGCTGCTGGTTGCGCCATCCGTCTGGGTGGCAATCGAATGGCTACGGGGCTGGTTCCTTAGCGGGTTTCCCTGGATGAGCCTGGGCTACGGCCAGATCGATTCTTCACTCGCCGGCATTGCGCCGGTCCTTGGCGTCTACGGACTATCGCTGGCAGTGGTGTTCAGCGCGACTGCCATGTTGGTTGCCGGAATCGGCAGACAGCGTCTGCGCTGGCGGCTGGCCGTCGCTGCGCTCTTACCCTGGGTTTGCGGATTTCTTTTACAGAATATTCAGTGGACCGAAGCAGCCGGTCCTGCGGTGCGCACGACCATCGTGCAGGGTGGTGTATCCCAGGACCGGAAATGGCTGCCTGAGCAATTCCGGCCAACG
>JADFGH010000075.1 GCA_022567775.1 Pseudomonadota bacterium
CCAAGACGAAATATACGTGCCTGTCCGGCTCGGTCCGGTGGAGCACCGGCTTGAAAAGGGCTTCGGCGGCCTTAAATAACTCTTCCAGGGACCCAAAGTTCACCACGGCGCCGTTGGCCACCTCCTCTGGCACCGTTGCCACGTCAACCAAGAGCTCACCGTGCTTTTGCCTGGCTTCAAAGGCTTCCAACTCGAGGGCGGTGGGTCTGCTTCGGCCGGCCTGAATATAATTCCATAACGTAATTGCTACGGCGAGCCCCATGAGCACCGCGCCGGATATCGATATTACCCGAAAGTTGGCGGCAGCTGGATTGACCAGCACAACCGTCTTGGTGAGCGATTCCGACCTAACCTGTGGTTCGGACTCAACCCACTGAACCACATCCCGGGTCAGCCGTATGGCCTGCCTATGGACTAGAGTCTCTTGAATGTCACCGGATGCACCTTGCCCCTGGGCTTTGACCTTGGCGGTGATGTTCAAAAGCTGGGTTTGGGGCGGCGTGTCTTGTTCCCCCGCCGATTGACTCAGAATCGCGTAGTAGAGCACTATATCCAAGAGAAAGACAATCTCGAAATCGCCCTCTTGCTGCTCCTCCGGCACCAAGATCAAAATTTGATTTCCTCCAGGAGTGCTCAACGCGGCAGTAATCTCTATCTCCTCTGTAATCTTGTTTAGCGGCGGGTCGCTGGTCAGTTTAAAGGACAAGGTGGGATCGATCCGCTCCAGTTCCTTTTGCTCCTCCTCGTCTTCGGGGCCATCCCCTTTTTCCTGGAGCTGAATTGCCTGGTCGATGAACCGCCGAATTCGGTCGCAATGATAGCCCAGATGATGGCCACCTTATAGCTGTCGCAGTATACGGACAGCTTGCTGAAGGGCAGCTGAATGAAGCCAGCCGGCTCCATTTGTCGTAGGAGCCCTTCCTAAGCGGGCGGTCTTCGTCAATCGATAGTGGTTGATTGATCTTTTGCAAACATTGCAGGGCATGTTTTTCAAACATGCCCTTCAATGTTTGTCGCTCGCTGGGGCGAGCTCCTACGAGACATTTCCACAATTTTTGGGAGGCCCTTGCCGTAGGAACCCTTCCTAAGCGGGCGATCAGGGCTTACCTGACGCGGCTGAGGGCGAACACCGTTACCATCAGCAGGGCTATCGACGGCAGCCAGGTTACCACTGCGGGGTTCAGATCAAACACCTGGCCCGAGTTCGCGATCATCTCGCTGCCCAGGAAATAGGCAAGTCCAATCAGCACGCCGACCAGGAGGCGGCTACCAGATCCCGAGGATCGCAGTGACCCGAATACGAACGCGAGGGCCAGCACCGGCATGATGACAACGGTTACAGTTCTTGAGATGCGCGACCATAATTCCGTTTCGTATCGTTCGGCGCTCAGTTCATTTTTCCGCAGATAACTGATGTAACTCATCAGGCCGCGGGCCGAGAGACTCACCGGCTTAACGAGTGTAATACCGAGTAATTCACCATTCACATCAAACGACTCGACCGCAATGGATGATTCAACGACTTGCACACCATCATCACGGAACCGGGTTTCCCGAAAGTTTTCCAGGATCCAATTGTCGGAATCGTCGATACCCGAATTTTCTGCTCGTGCAATAGACTTTAGCGAATTGTCTTCGTTAAAACGAAACACGTAGAGTGCGCCAAACTCGAACTCCGAATTGATCCGTTCCAGGTGCAGGATTACCGGACCGTCTTTCACCCAGGCAGCAGTGCCGATATCCCTCTCTTCCTGCTCATATCTTCCTTCGTCACGCATCGTCCTCGCGAAATAGTCGAGCGGCGGACCAATGAATTCGCCAATGACCCCGGTCAGGATCATCAGCACTACTCCGGAAATCGCGACCATCCCGGCCAGACGGGCGACCGACAGGCCCGCAGTGCGCATTACGACCAGTTCACTGTGGTTCGCGAGATCACCAAGCCCAAGCAGTGATCCGATTAACGCGGCAATCGGTAACATCTCGAACGACAGTTGGGGCAGCCGGAGTAATGCAAATAAAAATGCCTGGGGAACACCGTAATTTCCCTGCGTGTCGTCAAGCTGGCTGATGAATTCAATTAGTCCGGCCAATGCGAGCAATACAAGCATGACCAACGCAGTACTCATCAGGATGGAGCGCATCAGGTAACTGCTCAGGAGTCTCATCACCTCGTCCTCAGCGTGAACAGTCGGCGGTGAAAACCATTCTGCATTCCAAGCATCCCCAGCGCGAACAACAACATCAGTCCATGGACCCACCACAGGCCAACCGATCCGGGCACGGTACTTTGCTCGAGCCACGCCTTGCCGGCACTCAGCAGGTTGAAATAGATAATGAATACCAGCAGCCCGATCGCCAGGCGTCCGTATCGTCCCTGCCTGGGTTGACTTCGGCTCAGCGGCACGGCGATTAACGCAAGGATCAATGTCGCGAGCGGCACGCCGATGCGCCAATGCAATTCTGCGATATGTAGCGGATCTGACGACGTGATGAGGTTGGCGGTCAGCATCGCGCGTGGTCTGGGTTCCGGTTCCTCGACACTCGGAAGACGATAGGGAATTCCGTGTTCCGCGAATTCCATGACGCGGAAATTAGTGGTGCCGGGTACCCCTTCGTAACGCCGACCGTTAAACAGGACAAGAAAGCGGGTGTTCGGATCACTCGAGTCGCGTTGCTCGCCGCGTTCCGCGATTACAACCTCGACACTACCGCTGTCAGTCCGCCGTTGCAGAAACACATTTTCGACGATTCCAGGACCAAGCACTTTTTCGGCATAAACGACGGCGCCGCCGGTCTTGTCGCTGATAAAGCGGCCTGGTTCGATGCTGGCCAGGTCTGCCTGCCGGCGCGCTTCCAATCCGATGCGTTCAATTTCCGACAGGGCACGAGGCGCTACATCCATCGCCAACCAGGCGACGCCAGCTACGAGCGGAATCAGAATCCAGGATAAGGGACGGTAAATGCCCATCGGCCCAACACGGCAGGCCATCATTGCCGGCATCTCGCTATCGCTGTACAGGCGGCCGAGCGCGAGCATCACTGAAAGAAACAGGCCGATCGGCACAAGGATCGTCATGTACTGCAATCCGGTCAAGCCGATGATCTGGAAAATCGCATCTTTCGGCAATTTGTCCTTGGCAACATCACCAAGAACCCGGGCAAACTGGTTCGTCAGCAGGATGAATAGCAGCACCATTGTTACTGCCAGCCAGGTCTGCGCAATCTCCCGGAATATGTATCGATCAAGTATGCGAAGCATTGCTGTATCTGTGATTTCCCTGATATTCGGACAGCTGGAAATGGCCCTTGTTCGACCGGATCGGTTAGACTACAGGCTTTGAAATCTCCGGGACAGTCCTTAGGTCACACAGGACCTCGGGGCGATCAACAACAAGATCAAAGAGCGGAGCCTCAACTGATCCCTCGTTTTCGGCGTCACCGATGCCGGCGCACAGGTGATTTTCCACTACATCGGCGAGAAAGGGCTTTCTAGGTATGGAATTCTTTACGACCACAAGTGCGGCGTCCCGTCGAGCGGGAGGCTGCGTCATTGTCGGCGTCTATGAAAAAGGCAAGCTTGGCCTCGGCGCGGCCGATATCGATGCTGCAAGCAAGGGACTGATCAAACGACATATCAGAGATGGTGATATTTCCGGTCGTTCGGGCACCAGCCTTTTGCTGCCAGCGGTGCCTGGTGTCCGGTCACAACGTGTCCTCGTCATTGGGCTTGGAAAACCTGGTGACTTCGGCATCAAGCAGTTCCGGCTCGCAGTCGAAACCGCAATTAACCTGATCAAAGGCAGCAAAGTTCGCGACATCGTGATTTACCTGACGCTGGAAGACGTGGCCGGATCCAGCCCATATTACCTTGCGCGTTACGCCGTCGAAACAGCAGGCAACTGTTTTTACTCCTTCGACGAAATGAAAAGTGGAAAGAAACGGCGCACTCCGTCAATAAAGAAGACCGGCCTTGCCGTTAAGAAGCGCAGCGACACGGCGAAAACAATGCTTGGCGCACAGCACGCACAGGCAATTGTCGAGGGCATGTCACTCGCACGCGATCTCGGTAACCTGCCCGCCAATGTCTGCACCCCTTCTTACCTTGCGCGAGCTGCACAGAAAATCGCTCGCCAGCAACGCAACGTGACGACGAAGGTCCTGGGCGAGGCAGAAATCAAACGACTTGGAATGCATGCCTTCCTTTCGGTCACCGGCGGCACGACCGAACCGGCCAAACTGATCGTGATGCAATACCGGGGTGCGGCAAAAAAGAAACCGGTGGTACTGGTTGGCAAAGGCATTACATTCGATGCCGGAGGCATTTCACTGAAGCCGGGTCCCGGCATGGACGAAATGAAGTTCGATATGTGCGGTGCCGCCAGCGTCATCGCGACGATGTCGATCGTCGAAAAATTGAAGCTGCCCATCAATTTGAACGTCGTGATCCCAACCTGTGAAAATCTGCCGAGCGGAACGGCCACGCGGCCTGGCGATATCGTCACCAGTATGTCGGGAAAGACCATCGAGATTCTGAATACCGATGCCGAAGGCCGTTTGATCTTGTGCGATGCATTAACCTACGCACGTCGCTTCAAACCGGACGTTTTGATTGATGTCGCTACGCTGACGGGTGCATGCGTCATCGCATTGGGTCATCACCGAACCGCAGTCATGAGCAAGCACGATGACCTGGCCAATGACCTCACCGATGCGGGAATCGCCGCCGATGATCGCGGCTGGCGTATGCCGCTCGCTGACGAGTATGAAAAACAGCTGCGAAGTAATTTTGCAGACTTCGCCAATATTGGCAGTCGCGACGGCGGCGCAATCACCGCAGCTTGCTTCCTGAGCAAGTTCACAGACGGCATGAACTGGGCACATCTCGATATTGCGGGCACCGCCTGGCGCGGCGGCGGCAAGAAGGGCAGCACCGGCCGCCCCGTGCCCATGTTGACCGAATTCCTGTTGCAGCGGGCCGGCGCCCTGCCCTGATCGTGTCAAAGGTTGATTTTTATGTAATTGGCGGCTCGGGCGAACAGACCCGACACCGATTTGCCTGTCGACTCGCCGAAAAAGCCTACCGCCTCAACAATACCGTGCACATTCACGTCACGGACCGCCAATCCGTGCAACAGATCGATGACCTGTTGTGGACATTCAGGGACGGAAGTTTTGTCCCCCATGAAGTCCTCGGGCAATCTGTCGCCGATTTTTCGGCACCGATTACGATCGGCTGCGAATCCGCGCCGTCACGCGACTGTGATTTGCTGATCAATCTGAGCGAAGAAATTCCCGCGATCGCGGAATCATTCCCGCGCATTGCAGAAATTGTAAGCTCCGACGACGAAGCCAAATCCCGAAGCCGTCGACGATTTGTTGATTATCGTGAGCGGGGGCATACACTCGATACTCACAAGCTGTAAGCCCGCAACCAGTTGCCGCTCCTCATTCAATCGAACCCTTCCCGCAGATCTCCTCCATGGACAAGTCATACCGCCCTAAGGACATAGAGCAGCGTCACTACGAGCGCTGGGAACAGAACGGCTGGTTTGCACCAAGCGGCAAAGGTGATCCCTACTGCATCGTTATCCCGCCACCAAATGTGACCGGCACGCTGCACATGGGTCATGCCTTCTCGGACACGATCATGGATGCGTTGATCCGTTACCACAGGATGCAGGGCCGCAACACGCTTTGGCAACCGGGCATGGATCACGCTGGCATCGCCACGCAAATGGTGGTCGAACGGCAACTTTTGGATGAGGGTACGTCACGCATCGAGTTGGGGCGCGATAAATTCGTACAGCGCGTTTGGAAATGGAAGCACGAGTCCGGCGGACATATTTGCAAGCAGTTACGGCGGCTTGGTGCTTCCGTCGACTGGGAGCGTGATCGCTTCACGATGGATGACGATTTATCGGCGGCTGTAATCGAGGTGTTCGTCGAACTCTACGATAACGGTTTGATCTACCGCGGCAACCGACTCGTCAACTGGGATCCGGTGCTACACACAGCGCTTTCGGATCTCGAGGTAATTCCGAGCGAAGAATCGGGGCATCTCTGGCATTTCCGTTATCCACTGGCGTCGGCAGACGGACATCTGGTCGTCGCAACCACACGGCCTGAAACCATGCTTGGCGACAGTGCCGTTGCCGTCCACCCCGAGGATGACCGCTACAAACACCTCGTCGGCCAGGAAATTATTCTGCCGCTGGTCGAGCGCCGTATGCCGGTCATCGCCGATGAGTATGTCGATGCGGAATTCGGTACCGGGTGCGTCAAGATTACGCCGGCGCATGATTTCAATGATTATGAAATCGGCAAGCGGCACGATCTGCCTGAGTACAATATTCTTGATGACAATGCGGCGATCAATGAATCGGCGCCTGAGGCCTATCGCGGTCTCGACCGATTCGAGGCACGCAAGAAGATCGTTGCCGACATGGAAAAACTGGGCCTCCTCGAAAAAGTCGAGGAGTACCAGCTAACGCTGCCGCGTGGTGATCGCAGCGGCGCGGTCATCGAGCCGTACCTGACAGACCAGTGGTATGTTGATATCGCACCACTCGCGAAGCCGGCAATCGAGGCAGTTGAATCAGGAAAAATCCGCTTCATCCCGGAAAACTGGTCGAAGACCTACTTCGACTGGATGCACAACATCAAGGACTGGTGCATCAGCCGGCAGCTCTGGTGGGGACACCGCATCCCTGCGTGGTACGACGACGCCGGCAATATTTACGTCGCCCGCAACGAGGACGAGGTACGCAAGAAGCACAGCCTCGATGATGCTTTGGTACTGCGACAAGATGACGACGTTCTGGACACCTGGTTTTCGTCCGGTTTGTGGCCTTTCACCACGCAGGGCTGGCCGCAGGAAACTGAATCACTGAAATTATTCTATCCGGGCCAGGTACTGGTCACAGGCTTCGACATCATTTTCTTCTGGGTGGCCAGGATGATCATGCTCGGACTCAAGTTTATGGACGACGTGCCGTTTCACGAAGTGTACATACACGGACTGATCCGCGATCACGACGGACAGAAAATGTCGAAGTCAAAAGGAAATGTCCTGGACCCACTGGACCTGATCGACGGTGTCGATCTCGAAACGTTGCTTGAAAAAAGAACGAGCGGCCTGATGCAACCACATCTGAAGCCAAAGATCGAGAAGGCAACCAGAAAAGAGTTCCCGAACGGGATCGACGAATATGGCGCCGATGCCCTGCGCTTTACGTTTGCATCTCTTGCGACGACTGGCCGGGATATTCGATTCGATCTTGGGCGCATCGAGGGCTACAAGAATTTCTGCAACAAACTGTGGAATGCGTCGCGTTACGTGCTGATGAATACCGAGGCGCTTGATGAGGGTGAGGAGGAATACAGTGCCTCAGACAATTGGATTCGCTCACGATTACATGCGGCAGTAAGCTCGGTTCACGACAATTTCGCAAACTATCGACTCGATCTGGTGGCGCAAACGATTTACGAATTTACCTGGCATGAGTTTTGTGACTGGTACCTCGAACTTTCCAAACCCGTCCTGCAATCCGATTCGGCAACGGATGCACAGAAACGCGGCACTCGCAGGACATTAATTGAGGTCCTGGAAGAACTGTTGCGCTTGTTACATCCGCTCATGCCATTTATTACCGAAGAAATCTGGACGCAGGTCGCGCCAGTCGCCGGAAAAGAGGGCGACACGATCATGTTGCAGGAATATCCCGGCGCCGACACTCACCCGAGCGGAGCAGCAGTCGAGGAAGAGACAGAGTGGGTCAGACTGTTCATCCTTGGAATCCGGCAAATTCGCGGGGAAATGAATATACCCCCAAGCAAGTCGCTTCCCGTATTGTTGGAGAATTCGGCTGAAAAAGACCGCGTATTTGCAGAGCAAAACGCACATTTGCTGGCACGCGTCGGGCGGGTTGAGTCCGTCCGCTCGCTGACCGCAGATGAAGAGGCGCCGGCTTGTGCAACTGCGCTCCTCGGCAACATGCGGCTGCTTGTGCCAATGGCCGGGATCATCGACATCGAGGCCGAGAAAGCGCGTCTTGGCAAGCAACAAGAGCGCACCAATACCGATCTCGGGCGCATGCGGACCAAGCTCGATAATCCGGATTTCGTGAACAATGCCCCTGCCGATGTGGTCACAAAGACCAGGCACCAGGTTGCGGAGCTTGAACTGCAGATTTCGCAGCTCGACGAGCAACTGGATCGGCTGAAATAGCAGAATTTTGAGGATTGGTTCACAATCCTGACGGGCGCAGGATGCAATGAACCTGACGATCCGCGACACTATGAGTCGTTGTCGCACAGCCAGGCAATCGGGCAAGCAAGTCACACGGGACAGGAGTATCAGATGCAGCGCGGAAGTACCCTGGAACAATTGCCCTTGGGCGCGGATGCAGAACGTGCGGTCGTCGACAAGGCGCGGCAATCGCTCGGCGGCATCATACTCGGCAAGGACAGGGAAATTTCACTCGCCCTCGCCTGCCTGCTGGCTCGCGGCCACCTGCTGATCGAAGATCTCCCCGGATTGGGCAAGACCATTCTCGCACAGTCGCTCGCGAGCGTGCTGGGCTTGAGTTTCCAGCGCATACAATTTACGAGCGACCTGCTGCCGGCCGATATCGTGGGCGTTTCAATTTTCCAGCAGCAGCAAGGTGAATTCAAGTTTCAACCGGGACCGATATTCGCGCAACTTGTTCTTGCAGATGAAGTCAATCGCGCCACCCCAAAAGCACAAAGTGCACTACTGGAGGCAATGGAAGAGCACCAGGTATCGGTGGACGGGAAAACGCACAAAATGCCGACGCCCTACTTCGTAGTCGCGACGCAAAATCCATCGGATCAGATTGGCACGTTTCCGTTGCCGGAATCACAACTCGACCGCTTCCTGATGCGGCTTGAGCTCGGCTATCCAAATGAGGAAAGCGAACGAGCATTGATTACGGGCGTTGACCGACGCG
>JADFGH010000076.1 GCA_022567775.1 Pseudomonadota bacterium
AATTGGATACAAACACCTACTCGGAGCCGAATTGAAGGCCGAAAGAAGCCTGACATTCCCACTTTCCGGTCGGTGAATTTGTGGACCTGGCAGTACCTTCCGCTGTCGATTTCCAGCGTAGTATTCGAAATATTTTGGGGCACCGCCTTCGATGGCCTTGTTTACTGACGCCTTCTCCGAAATTGCTGCCGTGCTGGCAGTTGCGGCCGGGATCGACGCCCAATGTGCCCCTTGTTACTGTTTTAGCCACAGTTTTTCAAACAATACGGAGTACAGCCAGTAGTAGTGATTGGGTTTTTGCATGCTTCAGGTAACAGCGGGCCCGTCTTTGTTTTAGGATATCGATCGCGGAGACGATTTTTATCTACCCAGGAGGGTTGCGGCCCAATTGAAAGACTCGCTGATTGTACTTGCTAAGGACGCGCTTGCCAGCCTGCGTAATCTTCTGCCGATCGTCGTTGTCATCAGCGTATTTCAGGTGTTTGTATTTCGAGAGTCCGTCTCTGGACTGATGTCGATGGCCATCGGCGGTTTTCTTGTCGTCGCCGGTCTCACGTTCTTCATATTCGGACTGCGACTCGCGCTATTTCCGATTGGCGAAGGGATCGCCCATTCGCTGGCAAAAAAAGGCAGCGTATTCTGGCTGGTCGTCTTCGCTTTCGTGCTTGGATTTGGCACGACCATCGCCGAACCCGCGTTAATTGCGGTTGCCGCCGAAGCAGCGGAAGTCGCGGCGGGTGCAGAAGTTATCGCATCTTCAATCGAAGCAAAGGATAGCTATGCGTTTGGCCTGCGTATGACCGTAGCGTTGGCAGTCGGCGTTGCCCTGGTCGTGGGCGTTATCCGAATACTGGCCGGTTGGTCGTTGCCGATTATGATAATCGGCGGATACATTCTGGTGGTCCTGATCACGACATTTGCACCAGACGAGATCGTCGGCGTCGCCTATGACTGCGGTGGTGTAACGACCTCCACGGTAACAGTGCCGCTGGTCGCCGCCCTCGGTGTCGGACTTGCGAGTTCACTTAAAGGACGCAATCCACTGACCGATGGATTCGGCCTAATCGCATTCGCCTCACTGACACCGATTTTGTTCGTGCTTGTCTACGAAATTATCGTGCAATGGAACTGATCGTCACCAGCATACAATTTGTTGCCGACAGCGCGGTCGACGTGCTCCCGATAGCAGTATTCCTGTTTGCCTTCCAGCGGCTGATCATCGGCGGACCGATGCCGAATCGGAAACAGATCGTGGTTGGTTTTCTTTTCGTCGTTGTCGGGCTCGGCCTGTTCCTGGTCGGATTGGAGCAGACGCTGTTTCCGTTGGGTCGCCTGATGGCACAGCAACTGACGGACCCCGAATTTCTGCATGAGGCCGTGGGGCGAGGCGGGTCGGCCCTCGTCTGGCAGGACTATTACTGGGTCTATCTGTTCGCGCTCGCTATCGGCTTCAGCACAGCGCTTGCGGAACCGGCATTGATCGCAATTTCAATGAAAGTGAACACCGTATCGGGTGGCGCGATCGGCATGTGGGGTCTGCGCGTCGCCGTTGCCATTGGCGCCGGCGTAGGCGTGAGCCTCGGATGTTTTAGGATTGTTACGGGTCTACCCCTGCATTATTTTATCGCTGCAGGCTACCTGGTGGTCATTTTGCAGACAGCGATAGCGCCGAAACTGATTGTACCATTGGCGTATGATTCCGGCGGTGTCACGACATCCACCGTAACGGTTCCCCTTGTTACCGCACTCGGGCTTGGACTCGCCGAGGCAGTGCCGGGGCGTAGCCCGCTGTTGGATGGGTTCGGCTTGGTGGCTTTTGCGGCCCTGTTTCCGATAATCTCGGTCCTCGCATACGGCCAGCTTGCAATATTGAGAGAACGCGTCTCAACATCCGATCCGGATGAACGAGATGGAACACAGGAAGAGAACCATGCACTTTAAACTTATCATTGCCTTCGTTGAAGACAGCAAAACTGACGACATCATGCAAGCGGCGCGTGATGCTGGTGCAACAGGATGCACGGTCATTAGTAATGCCCGCGGAGAAGGAATCAAAGAGAGCAAGACGTTTCTTGGCCTGACGCTGGCAACTCAACGCGATGTCGTGCTACTGCTGGTCGAGCAGCATCTGAGCCGGCATATTCTCGAACACATTGGAGAGGTCGGCGAGTTCGACGCGAAACCGGGCACCGGCATCGCCGTACTCATCGATGTCGAAGATGCCGTCGGCGTGTTGCATCAGGCCGAAGAACTCAGCGAAATTGTGGAGGAAAACCTATGACTATTCGAAACTGGGGACCCGTACGAGATTGTATGCGCACGGATGTGACGGAAGTTGACGGTCGACTTGACATTCTTTCGGCGCTGAAAGTAATGAAAAAAGTCGGTGCGACCAGTCTGATCGTCAAGCGGCGGGATGAGCACGATGAGTTCGGGATGCTGCTGTTCTCTGACATTGCCAAGGAAGTCATCGCCAAAAACCGAGCGCCGGAACGCGTCAATGTTTACGAGATCATGGCAAAGCCGGTACTGACGGTGCGGCCGGACATGGAAATCCGATACTGCGCACGCCTTTTCGAAAACTTCGGCATCAGCCACGCGCCTGTACTCGAAAACGAAAAGATCGTTGGCATCGTCAGCTATTACCTTCTGGTGCTGCACGGCTTGCCGGATCTCGATTGACCGATATTCGAATCACCGGAGACAACACTTCCGACACCTGCGTATGGCGAATTAGTATTCAAATACAAGAGTTCTGCCTGATGTCAATTGTTCCATGTGCCGATATCCCATCCTTTTGTCACGCGGCTAATTGGCACGATCAGGCGGGAATTCCGCGATCATGTTCTCTTCTGGACATCGCACGATCTCGAGCGAAAGCTCTCTGAGTTCACGGTTTACTTCAATCGCCATCGCGTACATTCTTCCCTGTCTTGTGATGATTCGGCTGAATTAGCAGTCGAAGTCCAAAATCCGTTTGTCCGCAGCTGGTGACCACAATCATTGGGGACTGTTGCTTCGGGACCTGGAGACCGGCGTTTGCTCGGATGGTCAGATTATCTTCTTTATCGAGACCAGCTCCGCACTCCATTGGCTCGCCGAAAGCACCTCGAGCCAGCAGTCGTTCCATTCTACGGTGTCCCCTTTCACCGGAATCCGTCCAAGCAGCTCCGTGACTAACGCGCCCAGCCTCGTTACCTCCGTGTCAGGAGGTAACTTGATTTCCAGCTGCCGGCAAAGCTTGCGAAGCTCAATCGTCCCCAGCGCATGGACTGAACCGTCGTGCTGAGACCACAGGTCCTTTATGGGCCGATCACTTTCATCGATAATGTCACCGACGATTTCTTCAAGCACGTCCTCGAACGTGACAATGCCCTGGATGTCTCCGTATTCGTCGACGACGATGGCCATGTGGCGACGGGCTTCCTTGAAAGTCCGCAGCAGCGAATTGAGGGGTGCGGTTTCCGGCACGACGATCGGCTCATGGACCAGGCGTGACCAGTCAATCGTCTCATCGGAGTTTTCCTGCAACTGGAGAAATAATTCCTTTGCCAGTACGACGCCGGAAACCTGATCCAGCTGATCCGTCTTTCTTACGGCCGCATGGTGTATATGGCGCTGCCCTACACGATCACGATGAGCATCACGGGCCTGACAGCGCTGTGGTACCTGACTTGAGCAAGAATTGCCTGCATGGCGGGCATCGTCGTAAGCGGTGCATGTCTGTCACGCCGCATCATTTTCTGCAGATTTCTCCTTCAATGGCAATAGCTGTCATTCCGGTATTGTCAAGTTAACTGGTTTCATGGAGGTTTCACTGATCACGATGCCAGCTAAGTTGCTGATTCTTGGTCCTGGCAAGAATCGATTTCCCTCGAAAATGAACAAATTCGAGTTAACTTGACAGTACGTTTCGAATGCATGGCTCTGTTGGTGCGATCGGGGTATTTGAGAGAGGAGAGAGCATGACAAGAGATGCTGAACAAGGCACGGATCAGGCGGCCGGGGGTAGTGCCGAAGCCCTGCTTGAACAGGTGCGCCAGCTGGCGCTGGAGCTGCATCCGCAGCGCGGCCGTTCCCTGCACATGACGCTGGACAGTGCGCTGGACCGCGAGCTGGGGTTCGACAGCCTGTCGCGGGTGGAATTGCTACTGCGCCTGGAACGCGCCTTCGGCGTCAGCCTGCCGGAATCGTTGCTGGCCGGCGCCGAGACGCCGCGCGACCTGTGGCGGGCCGTGCAGGCCGGCAAGATCGTGGGCCATGCCGCGCCCGCGGCGCAGGCCCGGGCGGCACCGTTGGACGAGCTGGCGGGGGCGCCGCACACGGCCGGGACGCTGCCGGAGATGCTCGACTGGCATCTGCTCAACCATCCGCAGCGTCCGCATGTCTACCTTTATGGCGAGGGCGACGAACCCGAAACGATCACCTACGCGGCGCTGGCCGACGGTGCACAGGCCATGGCCGCCGGCCTGCAGGCGCGAGGCTTGCTGCCCGGCCGGAGCGTGGCCATTATGCTGCCTACCGGTCGTGACTACCTGTTCAGCTTTTTCGGCATCCTGCTGGCCGGTGGCATCCCGGTTCCCATCTACCCCCCGCTGCGCCCGTCGCAGCTCGAGGATCACCTGCGCCGCCATGCCGGGATTCTCGCCAATGCCCAGGCGGTCCTGCTGATCACGGTGGCGGAGGCGCAGCGGGTGGCACGTCTGCTCCAGGGGCAGGTTGACACCCTGCGCGAGGTGGTCACGCCGCAACAACTGGAGGCCTCCGCGGGGACCTTCAACGGCCCGCCGATCGGGACGCAGGACATCGCCTTTCTGCAATACACCTCGGGCAGCACCGGCCAGCCCAAGGGTGTCCTCCTGACCCACGCCAACCTGCTGGCCAATATCCGCGCCATGGGCGAGGCGGTGCAGGCCGATTCCACCGATGTCTTTGTCAGCTGGCTGCCCCTGTACCACGACATGGGGCTGATCGCCGCTTGGCTGGGCAGCCTCTATCACGGCATGCCGCTGGTGCTGATGTCGCCGCTGGCCTTTTTGACCCGGCCGGCGCGCTGGTTGTGGACCATCCACAAGCACCGCGGCACCCTAACCGCGGCGCCCAACTTCGCCTATGAGCTGTGCCTGAGCAAGGTGGAAGACAGTAATATCGAAGGGCTGGATCTGGGCAGCCTGCGGCTGGCCTTCAACGGTGCCGAGCCGGTCAGTCCCAACACGGTACGCCGCTTTGGCGAGCGTTTCGCTCCCTATGGCTTCCGGCCGCAGGTTATGGCGCCGGTCTATGGCCTGGCCGAGGCCGCGGTGGGTCTGGCCTTTCCGCCTTTGGGCCGTGGGCCGCTCATCGATCGCATCGAACGCGAAACCTTCATCAGCCGCGGCAGGGCCGTCCCGGTCTCGAACGCGGCTCAGGCAATGCTGGAGTTCGTCGCCTGTGGCCAGCCGTTGCCCGGCTACCAGATCCGCATCGTCGATGCGGCCGGCCGCGAGCTGCCCGAGCGGGAGCAAGGACGGCTGGAATTCCAGGGACCGTCGGCGACCAGCGGTTACCTGCGCAACCCCGAGGCGACCCGGCGCCTGTTTGACGGGGCGTGGCTGGACTCCGGCGATCTGGCCTATGTCGCCGCGGGCGACGTCTACCTGACCAGCCGAGTCAAGGACATCATCATCCGCGCCGGGCGCAACATCTACCCCGACGAGCTGGAGGAGGTCGCTGGTGACATTCCCGGCATCCGCAAGGGCTGTGTGGCGGTATTCGGTAGCCCTGATCCCGCCTCCGGCACCGAGCGGCTGATCGTCGTTGCCGAAACCCGCGAACAGGAGACAGCCACGCTGGAAGCGTTGCAGGCCCAGGTCCTGGGGGTAGCCACCGATCTGCTGGGCATGCCGCCCGATGATGTGGTGCTGGCGCCGCCGCATACGGTGTTGAAAACTTCCAGCGGCAAGATCCGCCGTGCCGCCGTACGCGAGCTGTTCGAGACGGGGCGGATCGGCCAGCAGCCACACGCCCTGTGGTGGCAGGTCGTGCGTCTCACCCTGGCCTCATTGCGGCCGCGCCTGCGCAGCGTGCGGCGACGGTTCGTCGATACGGCTTATGCCGTTTACGCGCATTTCATCTTCTGGCTGCTGGCGCCCCCCGCCTGGCTGCTGGTCGCGTTATTGCCGCGGCCGTCATGGCGCTGGGCGGTGATGCGCCAGGGAGCACGGCTGTTGTTTCGCCTGGTCCGCCTCCCCCTAACGGTAGAGGGGCGCGAACAATTGCCCCAGGGGCAGGCCTGTGTGATCGTCAGCAACCATGCCAGCTACCTGGACGGCATGATGCTGGTGGCGGCCTTGCCGATCGAGTTCGCTTTCGTGGCCAAAGCCGAGCTGGACCGCCAGTTTATTCCACGCCGGTTTCTGCGGCGCATCGGCACCCTGTTCGTGGAGCGCTTCGACAAGCAGCGTGGCGTGGCCGATGCCCGGCGCACCGTGCAGATGGTGCAGACCGGCCGCTCGCTGGTATTTTTTCCCGAGGGCACCTTCACGCGCATGCCGGGTCTGTTGCCGTTTCATATGGGGGCCTTTGTCGCCGCTGCCGAGGCCGGCGTCCCGCTGGTGCCGGTGACGATCCGCGGCACCCGCTCGCTGCTTCGCGCCGATTCCTGGTTTCCGCGCCGGGCGGCGGTGCGCGTCAGCGTCGGGGCGCCGATCCTGCTGGAAGGCACGGACTGGGCTGTGGCGGTGAAGCTGCGCGATCTGGCCCATGCTGACATATTGCAGCATTTGGGGGAACCCGATCTGGTGCTGGAGGTGCCGCGCATATGAAGGACATAGCCAGGGCCGGGACTGCCCGCAACGATGTTATTGAAGCGAATTCGCAGCTAGCGTTCCATCCGGCCAGCCGACGGGAGCAGCTGGCCTGGGCTCTGTACGATTTCGCCAACTCCGGCTACACGACCGTGGTGCTGACGACCATCTTCAGTGCCTACTTCGTGGGGGTGGTGGCTGGCGGACCAGGGGGCTTCCCCTCAGGCACGGCCACCTTGCTTTGGACGCTGGCGGTCGGCAGCGCCAACCTGTGTGTATTGCTAACCGCCCCGATCGTGGGTGCGATCGCGGATCACCGGGCGGCAAAGAAACGTTTCTTGCTGATCACTACCGTCGGTTGCGCCACGGCCACTGCCCTGCTGGCGCTGGTTGGTCCGGGTGATGTGGTGCTTGGACTGGTACTGGTGGTCATCTCCGCCATCATGTTCACCAGCGGGGAGAACCTCATTTCCGCCTTTCTGCCGGAGATCGTGCCGGTCCGCAAGATGGGACGCATGTCCGGCTATGGCTGGGGCCTGGGCTATCTTGGCGGACTTCTAACACTCGGTTTCTGTCTGGCCTATATCACCTGGGCGCAGCAACAGGGGCAGGCCGAGCATCAGTTCGTGCCCGTGACCCTGTTGATCACAGCAGCTGTGTTCGCGCTGGCGGCGACGCCCACATTTGTCTGGCTGCGTGAGCGGACCACACCGAGCCCGCTGGCCAGTCCGATCAATTATGTTCGCACGGGCATCCAGCGGGTGCGGCAAACCCTGACGGAAGCCGCGCGCTTGCCTGACTTGTTCCGCTTTCTGACTGCCCTGGCGGTTTACCAGTCGGGCGTCGCGACGGTGGTGGTGCTGAGTGCGGTTTATGCCCGCGAGGTGATGGGCTTCGACAGTCAGGCGCTGGTGATTCTGATTATGGTGGTCAATGTTACCGCCGCTGTTGGCGCCTTGCTGTTCGGGCACCTGCAGGACCGGCTTGGCTCGGTGCCGACTCTGGTCATCACCCTGCTGATCTGGAGCGGGGCCATCATTCTGATAGCCGTTGCCGACGAGCGTACGGACATCTGGCTGGCGGGAAATATGATCGGCCTGGCTATGGGCGCCAGCCAGGCGGTCGGCCGGGCACTGATCGGCCAGCTTACGCCCGTGAAGCGCAGCGCCGAGTTCTTCGGCTTGTGGGGCATGGCAAACCGGCTGGCGGCCATCGCCGGTCCCTTGAGCTATGGATTGATCAGCTACTGGAGCCGCGGCAATCACCGCCTGGCAATTCTGTCCACACTGCTCTTTTTCATCGCCGGGCTGGTTCTGCTGCTGCGGGTGAACGAACAGCGCGGTAAAGCGGCGGCACTGGGTGTGTGAACAACGACACGTCGGAGGTTAAAGGATGAGCGGATTACCGGAACACAGCATGAGTGACATGCACCTGGACGTCATTGGCTTTGACGAGGCGGAGACCTTTCCCGGCCTGTTCCAGCAGCGGGTGGCGCGTACCCCGGATGCCAACGCTTACCGCCAATACGATACGGGCGACGGGGTGTGGAAGGCCTATAACTGGAAGCAGGTGGCCGGGTTGGTGGCGTGCTGGCAGGCGGCACTGGATAAAGAGGGACTGGCTGCCGGCGACCACCTGCTGCCGATCTTCCCGTCACTCCGGCACGCGCCATTAGCGTGGAAAGTCTCATGTCCCAGGCGCGTAAGTTCGGCGCGGTGGTGCAATCAGGGCCGGAACGTTCGGAGTAGTGTCTGCGACATGGGTAATGGCAAATCGGAATCGAGGATGGCCAACAGGCACACCATCAACCTTGCTTCGACGGTGTACCAGCCCACATGAAAAACCGAATGATAAAAAACATCCTGCTCCTGCTGCTTGGACTAGTCTTGTTGAATGGTTGTATGTATCTGCAACAGTCCTCGATGATCTTTTTCCCTTACGCAACGCTTGACCAGACACCGGCACAGTGGGGGCTTGTGTATGAAGATGTCTTCCTGGACACCGAGGATGGCGTGCGCTTGCATGGCTGGTACATCCCGCGTCATGGATCGAAGCAGGCCCTGCTCTTTTTTCACGGTAATGCGGGCAATATCTCCCATCGCGGCGCCTCCGTGGAGATCTTTCACCGGCTTGGCCTGAATGTCTTTATCTTCGACTACCGGGGTTACGGTAAGAGCCAGGGCAA
>JADFGH010000389.1 GCA_022567775.1 Pseudomonadota bacterium
CTAAATGATAGGCGACAGAGCAGCCAATGACTCCGCCGCCCACGACAACGACGCCTGCTTTTGACGGAAGACTCTGCGCGCTCATCTTATGCCCTCAAGCGTTCATTGGCCGGGTCATAGGCAGGATCCTTTAATACTGTCACACGACAGCGCTCGCCGAGCAGGTCTATGTCCAGTATGGTACCGGGCTCGCCATTGGCCGGGTCTACGTAGCCGAAACCGAGACTTTTTTGCACGATGTGCCCGTAGCCGCCCGACGTCGTTACCCCGACGCAACCGTCCCCTGCAAATATGGGCTCACCCCCACGAACATCCGTATCGGTAACCTCGATCTCGAAATACACAAGTTGAAAAATGCGCGCCGCTTGTTGTTGGCGGAGCGTTGCGTCCTTGCCGACAAAGTGGTTTTTGTCCAGCTTGAGAAAACGCTGCATGTTGGCATCAATCATCGTTACTTCATTGGTCAACTCGGCACCCCAGCCACGGTAAGCTTTTTCGATTCTCAGACTATTGACCGCATACAGACCGAAGTTCGCGATGCCGAATTCTTCTCCGGCTTGCCACAGGGCATCGTAGATCGCTTCCATGTGTTCCATCGGTGGATGCAGCTCCCAGCCCAACTCACCGACATAGTTAATTCGCAGCGCGCGTGCCGGCAAACCTGCAACCTGTATCTCTTTACCGTTCAGCCAGGGAAACGAAGCGTTGTCCAGTTTTTCTTCCGTAATTTTCGCCAGCAGCTCCCGCGATCGCGGGCCAGCCAGCACCAGTACGCCGCGATCATCCGTGACATTGACGACTGCAAGCTGCTCGTCCGCCGTCCTGGCCTGGGTAAGGTAGTCCAGATCGCGCAGCTCCGCGCCGGCAGCGGAGAGCACATAAAACTGATCGTCGGCCAGGCGGGTAATGGTCATCTCCCCGCCGATTCTGCCGCCCTCGGACAGAACATGCGCAAGCGCAATGCCGCCTGGTTTTTCGGGTATTCTGTTGGCGCAGAGTCGATTCAACCAGGACTCGGCATCGGGGCCGGTCACGTCGAATTTAGCAAATCCCGTCAAATCCAGAATACCGACACGCTCGCGAACCGCAACGCACTCATCGCGCACCACATCAAATACGTTATTGCGTCTGTAGCTGTAGTCTTCCTCGCGGCCGTCGGGTGAAAACCACTTTGGTCGCTCCCAGCCGAAGGTCTCAGTATGCACACAGCCCTGCGCTTTAAGTTTGTCCTGCAGTGGGCTCAAACGCCGTCGCCGGCCGGCCGGCAATTCCTCGCCCGGCAGCGGCGTGAAATAGGTCCTACGGTAATCCTGGAATCCCTTGGCTTTCATATAGCTGTCATCGGCAAAACTGCCAAAGCGGCGCGGGTCAAAACCCGTCATGTTGATTTCCGAGTCTCCGTACAGCATCCATTGGGCGAGGTATTTTCCGCAACCGGCCCCCTGGGCAATGCCGAAGGATGAACCGCAACACAGCCAGAAGTTGTGCAGTCCGGCCACCGGTCCCAGCAACGGTGAGCCGTCTGCCGAATGCGGGATGGCGCCGTTCACGATGCGCTTGATACCGGCATCCTCGAACAGCGGCATGCGCTCCATCGCGCGCTCGAGCCAGGGCAGCAGGCGCTGCAGGTCGTCCGGAAACAGCTCGCTATCGGATTCCCAGGATGGAAATCCATTCGGTGCCCAGGCTGCGGCCAGATCGGCTTGTTCATAAATTCCGATCAGGCCCGATTTCTGCTCCTGCCTGAGATACGAGGACGCTCGCGGATCGCGAATAACCGGAATCTCCTGGTCGCGTTCAACGAACTCGGGTATGGGCCCGGTTACCAGGTAATGATGCTGGATGTTCACGATCGGCAAATCCCTGCCAACCATCTGCGCGACCTGCCGGGCATAGCAGCCCGCTGCGTTGACGACCGTCTCGGCAATAACCTCGCCTTTCTCTGTAATTACTTGCCACTCGCCGGACGGCATTGCTCTGATGTCGGTAACACGATTGTGTCGCTGGATGCTGGCGCCCATGTTGGTCGCGCCCCTGGCCATCGCATTGGTCAGACCTGACGGATCTGCGTGACCATCGTCGAGCGTCCACGCACCGGCAAGCACGCCGTCTGTGTTCATGAAAGGATTAATCTGTTTGATTTTTTCGGCATCGATAATTTCCATGCGGAAACCAATGTTGTCTGCGATGCCCTTCATGAAATGAAACCAGTCGATATCATTCTGCGTCAGGGCAAGACGAATTCCCCCCGA
>JADFGH010000077.1 GCA_022567775.1 Pseudomonadota bacterium
CGAAGACAGAGAAATGATTGCTGAGGGGTTCGCACGCCTCGCCCGAGATGATCGTTTCAAGAGCAATCCGTTGAGCGTCGTCCGCTCGCTCGTCGATCACAATCTGGCGCTTACCGTTTCCCTCCGCGATCTCATCGGGGAATATGCAAAGCAGCGCCCAATTCAGGCCCGCGAGCGGCGTGTCATTGAAATGGCCTTCGACAATGGTGCCGACGTAGGCGAACTGACAATTGCCATGTGTCGTGGGCTCGTTGAATTGACAGCCGCAGCTCACGGAACAATTGCAGTTGTCGTAGGTATGGCTCATGAATTCCCACTGGTCAGGCATTTTGGCAACCTCCCAAGATCGTCACTGCGATTCGGAATAGAATATGAACAAACGTCTGCTTTGGATCGTTCGCCGGCCTTTCCTAGTCTAGCAGTCTGACGTCTGCTTTCGGGGGCGAAGCGGCCGCAAATTCGTCGCCTCAGGGCTTGCGGAATTTGAGCGTCATGCGATTGGATTCACCGATCGCATCCATTTTCGCTTTGAGTTCCGGGTTGTCCCTGCTGCCGTCGTAACTGGGCGGTAGACGCCAGACGAATTCCTCGTTCGTCGGCTGATCTTTGTTGTTGGCGTGCATGTCGGAATCGCCAACAAGCTCGAAGCCGGCCGCCTCCATCATTTCGATCACGTAACCTTTCTTCAGGTAGCCCATCTCGCCATCGGCCCATTTGTCCGGCATGGTGTCACGCGCGTGATGCTGGACGATACCGACAATACCTCCTGGCTTTAATACGTCATACGAATCTCGTATCGCTGCCGTAAGAAACTTGCCGTTCGATTCGAAGCGCGCCATGTTGTGCAGAGCGCGAATGAACAGCACGGCGTCGGCTGTGCCGTGCATGGATTCGGGTACGGAGCCCAGAACAAAAGCGGATATTTCGGCACTGTCATCCGTGCGCCATTCTTCGGCATCGGCCATCCAGTCCTGTACCCAGGTTTTCCTTTCCTCGAAAAATTCGTCGGTCACAAATTCAAAATTCGGCCACATTTCCAGCGCATAGTCGGCGCCGATCAACTGGCCTCCGGCGCCAAGGTATGGCAGCAGAATTCTCGTATACCAGCCGCCGCCGGGCAACGCTTCCACAACCGTCATACCCGGTTCAATGCCAAAGAATTCCAGAGTTTCCTGCGGGTGACGATATTTGTACCTCGCCTGCACTTCATCTGGCTGCGCGGCAAGCACGGAGGCAAGGCGCTCGCTATGCCCCGCACCGGCCGTCTGGGCCAGTGTCAGACCGGACAATGAAAGTGCAAGCAATGCCAGTATTATTTTTCGCATGTTGATACCCCGCTTTGGAATGTCAATTGTAGAACATGGCTGCTGATCTTTTCTTTTTTTCGCCCGCTGGGGCGGGCTCTTACAGGAGCATCGCAGGAGCCCACCCCGGCGGGTGATTATCAATGCTCATCGAATTCCGAGGGCCACCTGGACCGCATACTCTTTGATCGGTCCGCTCCTGTTAAAGAGTGCCATTCCGGCGCCGCGTAACCTCGCCAGCGGCGTTGATTCGTTGCTGAAGAGCCGGTTCAGGCCATTGATGAAGTGCAGCATGGACTTGTTGGCGACCTTTCTGGCGCGCTCGTAGCGGCGCAGGATCGGCAAATCGCCCGGATGTTCGCCAGCGGCCAAAGCCTCGGCAATCACGGCCGCGAGGACCCTGGCGTCCGCCAAACCCAGGTTTGCACCCTGCCCCGCCAGCGGGTGCACAGCGTGTGCCGCATCACCCACAAGCGCAAGCCCATCCAGCACGTAGCGATCGGCGTGCTGCGACTTCAGCGGGAACGAACCGCGCGGCCCGGCTGCCGACAGGTTGCCGAGAACACTGTCCGTCGCCTCGGTCAACAATGATGCCATCTGATCGTCCGTTGCATTTAACAACTCCTCGGCCTGCTCCGGTGTCGTGGTCCATACCGTCGACACACGACCGTCGCGGAGCGGCAGCAAGGCGACGGGGCCGTTTGCGAGGAATCGCTGCCAGGCGGTATTTCGATGACTTAATTCAGGTTGCAAGTGTGTGACGAAGGCTGTCTGTGGAAATTGCCATGACCTGACGGTTATGCCGGCGCTGTTTCTGACAAAAGAAGAAGCACCGTCCGCACCTATCAAAAGCTCCGGTGTCATCGTCTCACCGTTACCATATTCAACCACATATCGGTTTCCGCATTTTTGCACCGACCTGATGCGCGTTTCAAAATTGATCGAGACATTAGCCGCATCGAGAAGCGACAGCAATGCATCCTGAATCAGGATATTCTCAACAATGAAGCCGAGCTGCGGCACTGCAAAATCGGCCGCGTCAAACCGAAGTGTTTCCGGTCCCTCGACGCTACCCGTCGCATCCCAGACTTTCATATCGCGATACGGGCACACCCGCGCTTCGGCGATGCTGTCCCAGGCGCCAAGGCTGGCCAGCTGCGACGCCGTACCCGAGGCGATCGCAGATACACGCAGGGATACCTCCTGGCCCGGTGAGAACGCCGGCCTTTTGCCGGCATCGACCACCGTAATTTTGCATTGATCACTCGCGTCGCCCTGCAGAAGCGCCAGGGCAACGGCCAGCCCCACCATGCCGCCACCGGCGATAAGGATGTCGAATTCGCGATTCATGCCAATGGTACACCCCGTGACAGACGTGGCAATCGGCCAGCCAGGCCCATGGTGTGTTTTGCAAATGTCTTGCGGACGCCCGGAATCATGTCGAACGCCAGCATGCCAAGATCACGCAGAGCTGGCACCGGTGGACGCTGGTCGCCGAACAGTCGAACGATGCCATCGGTAAATCGCACGAGTTTTTTCTGATCGCTACGCCGCCATTCCGCGTAGTTTTCGAGTATGGCGGCACTGCCACAGTCGAGCGACTCCGCCTGATCGTCGCGCGCGTCCGCGATGCAGTCGCACAGGGCGGCAACATCGCGCATCCCCAGGTTAAATCCCTGGGCGGCAACAGGGTGCAGCCCGTGTGCCGCATTGCCGACGACGACACTGCGTTTCGCAATCAGGCCATTTGCTTTGGTCAGTGCCAATGGATAAGCGGCACGTTTTCCGACTTTGGAAAATCTGCCGAGCCGATAGCCAAATGTGTCCTGCAACCGGTCCGTAAACTCCTCGTCCGACAGAGTCAGCAATTCCCGCGCACTGGCAGGCGGCAACATCCAGACGAATGCCGCGCGTTCATCAGCAATCGGCAGCATCGCAATCGGTCCGGTGTCCGTAAATCTCTCGTAAGCGCAATTGCCGGGAGCTTTCTCGGGCAACACATTGCCAATCACCGCCCACTGATCGTAGTCGACTCGCGAGGCACTGATGCCAATCATGTCGCGAACACCTGAATTGGCGCCGTCGGCCGCGACCAGCAATTTGCATGTCAATTGTCGTTGTCCACCTGGCTCCTCGATGGTGGCCACTACTTCATCAGAAGCAACCGCGACCGCGCAGATTTTTGCCGGGCACGAGAGATCGAGCCCATCGACGCCTGAAAGCGACGATTGCAGCACCTGACCCAACACGCGATTAATCACGACGTAGCCCAGCGCCTCCACTTCTTGTTCGCCGGCATCGATGTGAGCAAAACCGAAGCGGCCCTTGTCGGAGACATGAATGTTTTTGATCGGTGTGGATGCGGCGACGATTTCGGGCCACAGCCCCATTGCCTCGAACGTGCGCTGACTGCTGCGCGACAACGCAGTTGACCGATCGTCGAAACTCGGTTGCTGCTCTGCACTGCGTGCAACTGCTTCAATGATGGCCACGCGAAGTTTCAGCGGCGCGAGAGCAAGTCCGAGACTCGTACCGATCATTCCACCACCGGCAATGATGATGTCGTAATCCGTTGCCTTCGCTTGATTCATGATCAGGCGGCCATCAGTTTTTCGACCTCGTCCGGATCCTTGGCCAGGCCTTTACTGAGTACGTCCGGTCCGCTGTTGGTGACAACCACATCGTCCTCTATGCGCACACCGATGTTGCGCCACCTGGCCGGCACTTTACGGCTCGCCGGAATGTAAATACCAGGTTCAACCGTCATGACCATGCCGGATTCGAGGAATCGCCATTCATCGCCAACCTTGTAATCGCCGACGTCGTGCACATCCATGCCAATCCAGTGTCCTGTTCGATGCATGAAGTATTCGCGATAGGCCCCGTCCCGGATCAACTTCGGCAACGTGCCATCCAGCAAACCGATCTTTTTCAGGCCTTTCGTAATGATGCGAACCGCTGCGTCGTGCGGATCATTCCAATGATTGCCTTTGCAGGTCTTTTCAATTGCGGCGAGCTGTGCCTCGAGGACGATTTCGTAGACAGCGCGCTGCTCGGGGGAAAAGCGGCCATTGACCGGTATTGATCTTGTAATGTCGGAGGCGTAGTAGTCGTACTCACAACCAGCATCGATCAGCAACAGGTCACCGTCTGCGAGCTGAGCATTGTTGTCGACATAATGTAACGTGCAGGCATTGGCCCCGGTGCCGACAATGGGTGTGTAGGACCAGGATGCGGCATGCCGGCGGAATTCGTGCATATATTCCGCTTCGACTTCGTACTCGTACATACCGGGCGCCACAAAGGCCATCGCACGCCGGTGGGCGCTGACCGCAATTTTCACAGCCTTGCGCATGGCGGAAATCTCCGCCCTGCTCTTATATAAGCGCATGTCGTGCAATATGTGATCGAGCGCGATGAATTCGTGGGGCGCATGAATGCCGGATGCTTCACGCGAACGGAGCGCTTTTACCCATTCGGCAATCCGCTGGTCGAATTCTGCGTAAGCACCCATCGTGTAAAACACACGATTTCGCGACTCGATTACGCCTGGCAATATGTCGTCGATATCATCGATGGGAAACGCGTCGTCGGCAGCGAAATCCTCGATCGCACCATCCAGGCCGGCCCGCGACCCGTGCCACAGTTCCTGCTTGGTGTCGCGGTCCCTGCAAAACAGGAGGTATTCGCCGTTGTCACGTCCCGGAGCAAGCACCGCGACCGCGTCCGGCTCGGCGAATCCACTCAGATAGTAAAAATCGCTATCCTGGCGAAAGCGGTACTCGACATCGCGACTGCGGATCCTGACCGGTGCACTCGGCAAAATGGCGATACCGTCCTCACCCACCATCCGCATGAGTGTCTTGCGCCGATTGGCAAATTCCTTTCTGTTCATCACTTTTTAAAGGGGGAACGCGGTGCCTCAGTGCAGCGTCGCTGATTCATTTCGCGGTGCTGTCGAAGCCGGCCCTCGAAATTCCGCCAACTCTTCGTACGTAAGCTGCGCGGCAACCCGCAAATATTCAACCAACTCTGAAAGAGCATCGTCGTCTTCGTCTTCATCGGCTTCATCGCCGGCGGCCCCGCGTGTAATTTCGAGCATATCCTTGATGATGTCGGATAGCGGTTCACCGGCCAGGCGCTCGCGCAGCTCGTCACCATGTGTCTCGGAAACCAGTCCATGCAGGAAGCCTTCGCACCACTGACCCATCGCCTCCGCGCGCACCTGCACGGAATCATCTTCGTCCGGCAACAGCAGCATGAAATCTGATTGCCGTTCCGCCAGTTGCTGCCAGGTCGCGGTGCAAAGTGCATCGAGCAACGCCTCGCATTCAGTGCGCAACGCATTATCAGGATCAGTATCCGCAAGCACCTGCAGCAGCCAACGGGATGCGCCGTCAGCCCCGGCCAGCGCCAGCCGACTACACAGCAGTCCATGCGCCTGCCCGGCGTTCCAGGTCGAACCGCAGCGGCGCAGCGCCACCTCCAGCTCATAATGATCGATTGTCAGTCCCATCATCGTCCGTTTCTTCAGATTCCATACCGGGCCGGCCGGAATGATCCCACGTAATGCCTCGGCTGGCCACGCAAATGACCACATGCGTCCATCGGCGATTGATTCTCTCCGTTGGCACATCTATATTGCTCAAATGGCCGATGATGTAAATGTAATGTTTGAGCACGAACTAAAGCGACTTGAGAAGCGCGTGGATGCTCTCGTTCAGGTCTGCGATCAGCTTCAGGATGAGAACCGCTCCCTGAAGCAGAGGCAGGACACGCTGACCGCCGAACGCGCAACTTTGCTGCAAAAAAACGAGCAGGTGCGGGCCCGGGTCGAAGCGATGATCGGGCGATTGAAAGCAATGGAACAGGGAGGTTAGGCAGAACGGAAATCGACTGCCGGGGCAGCGCCAATGACCTCACGCGCCATCTTTTTTTGCAAGTCACTTCTAGTACAATTCATTAATTCTGCTCCTCGTGGGCAGGACCTGTGACGGAGTACCCGTAATGAAAGATATGTATGCCCACGTCAGCGTGCGGATTCTCGAAAAGGAATACCAGGTTTCCTGCCCTGCAAGCGAACGGACTGACCTCCTGGATTCTGCCGAAGCGCTAAACGTGAAAATGCGGGAAATCAGGGATAGCGGCAAAGTCGTCGGTCTTGATCGCATTGCGGTAATGGCAGCGCTGAATATGGCGAACGAATTGCTGCACGCCAAGGCCAGAGACGAAGCTTTGGAGGGCAATGTTGGCAATCGCCTCAAAATTCTCTGCGAACGTGTCGAATCAGTGCTCGGCAATAGTCGGCAATTGGACCTGTAACACTGTAACCGAACGCGACTTTAGGTAAGCTACACCTCTGGCGTCTCCTGCAGTGTTCGACACTGACCCGGATACCTTTCGACCCTAAATTTTTACCTCGGGGTCGTGCACTGTCGGCACCATTTGCGCAAAACCACCTCGGTGGATAGCCTGTTGGTGCCACGGCTGACCCCACCTGTTGCTCCGGTTCGAGAGCGACGGTCGGTGACGGCACAGGCGGGAGGCGTCTTCTCAGACTGGCTGGTGCAACAAGATTCAATGCCAAAATCGCAATCGCCGGTAGCAATCGCCCACGATCATCGTGCACAGAACGCGTTGCGAAATGATGCGCGTGCCGCGCGTGCCGGGCTCAGCTCAGAGCAAAGAAAGAAAGCATCGCAAGAAATCACCGACACTGTCATTCGATCTTCCTGGTTTCGCCGCAGCAAATTCGTTGCCTGTTACTTGCCGATGCCGGATGAGGTCGACACCTGGCCGCTGATTAAACGCGCATGGCGGATGAAAAAGCGCATTTTTGCGCCCATTGTCGAAAAAAACTTTGCAATGCGATTTTGCGAGTTAACCGCAGAAAGCAAGCTCGTTTTCGATCAGTTCGGTCTTCTTGAGCCGCAGGACGGCGAAATTATCGCGCCCCGGGCGTTGGATCTTGTGATAACACCGGTTGTCGCGTTCGATGACAACGGCAATCGAATTGGCATGGGTGGCGGCTATTTTGATCGCACGTTTTCGTTCCTTAGAAACCGGCGATACCTGTTTCATCCCAAGCTGATTGGCCTGGCGTTTTCTTGTCAGCGAGTAGATAAAATTGCGCCAAACCCTTGGGATATACGGGTTTTCTGCGTCATTGACGAAACAAGCTGCAGCGACTCCGGCAAATTGGCTGCGAATACGCGCAACGCTCTTTGATTTGCCAAACTCGCTTTAAAGAGAATTCTTCTTTCCTTGTGCATGTTGGAACACCGGCGTCTTTTTGCCATTTGCAGCAAACTTTTTCGCAAATTTGCGACACTTTTTGCTCAGGTGAAAAACCGGCCGGTTGCAAAACTGAAATTCCAGTCTTTTTGTCGTGGAACCTGGCCGATAAACACGATTTCAAAAATGTTAACGACGTCACTTGACTTGCTGGATTTTTCGGTTCCGTTGTATATACTCAACGCCGGGTACCCGACACGGAGAAATTTATGGCTACCAAAAAGAAGTCTCGTAAAAAAGCTTCCAAGCGCAAAGTCGTGAAGAAGCGTAAAGTAACGCGGAAGAAGGCGAAGCGAAAAGTCGCTAAGCGCCGCGCTACGAAGAAAAAAGCAACAAAGCGTAAGACGAAGAAGAAAGCTGCTAAGCGCAAGACGAAGAAAAAAGCAGCTAAGAGAAAAACCAAGAAGAAGGCTAAAAAGAAAGCCAAGCGCAAAGCCAAGAAAAAGGCCAAGCGTAAGGCGAAGAAGCGGCCGGCCAAACGGAAAGCGAAGAAAAAAGCTTCCAAGGCGCGTCGCGGATAGTCTGGGCTGGAAATGTGGAAGAACGGTAGCCCAGCCGCTGAAAAACGGGTCGACCGACAGCAGTCAGGGTTTACCAGGCCTTCTTCCGAAACAAGAAACATGCCCGCAATTGCGGGCATGTTTCGTTTTGGGATCGTTTAAAATCGAGAGTTAATTCGTGGCGAAGATTCTGACGACCGGCTAAGCTCACGTCCCGGAAATATCCGAAGTGCTAAAAAACTCGTTTGACGCATGGATCAAGATCAAAAAAAGCTCATTGCTGCCAAAGCCTCACTGGAGTACATCGAGAACGGCATTGTCTTGGGCGTTGGTAGCGGATCGACGGTCAACCATCTCATCGACATTCTGCCATCTGTGCGGGACAAAATTGAGCACGTGGTTTCCAGCTCCAGCGCCACCTCGGAATTGCTCAAACAGCGAGGGTTCGAAGTTTCGATGCTGAACGCTGTTGGTGATGTGGACCTCTACATCGACGGCGCGGACGAGGCCACCAAGCACCGGCAGTTAATAAAGGGTGGCGGCGGCGCACTGACCCGGGAGAAGATTCTCGCAGGCGCGTCCCGGCAATTTGTCTGCATCATCGATGATTCCAAGCAAGTCGGTATGCTGGGTACGTTTCCACTGCCGATCGAGGTCATCCCGATGGCTCAATCCTTCGTCGCCAGCAAGCTGGTGAGAATGGGCGGCCAGCCGGTTTGGCGCGAGAAATTCGTGACCGACAACGGCAACCATATTCTGGACATCCATAATCTTCCGATCACCAATCCCATGGAGGTGGAAACCCGCGTCAATCAAATTCCCGGCGTTGTCACTGTGGGTTTGTTTGCGCACCGGCCGGC
>JADFGH010000390.1 GCA_022567775.1 Pseudomonadota bacterium
TCCGTTTCCGTGTAGTAAATCCTCGGTCGCTGCTTCATATGCAACATCCTCCTCTCTATACTTAGAGATTAGGTGTTGCATCGACCGGTTGAAATCGCAACCCAAAGCAGACTCTCGTCGATGTTACGAAACATACGTTATATGTAAATGAGCTTTGCCGGGTTATCCCGCAGATAACCGAATCCTCTCCGGCGCAACAATGATTCGCGCTATCTGCCGATCCAGCCCGGTCCACGCACGACTCGGCCCGGAGTAGCACCTGTGTGCTCGCCATCCTTCAACACTTGCTCGCCGTTGACGAATACGTGCAACATCCCGGTTGCGTACTGGTGCGGTTCAACAAAGGTCGCGTGATCCTGGATCGTTTCCGGGTCGAAGACAACGACGTCGGCGTAGAAGCCTGCCTTCAATTCCCCGCGACCATCGATTCCCATGTTATGAGCAGGCAGTGCAGCCAGTTTGCGGATGGCTTCCTCGAGCGGGATGAGTTTCTCGTCGCGGACATATTTTCCAAGCAAGCGCGCAAAACTGCCGTAGGCGCGCGGGTGCGGGTTGCTCTTCAGGAACACGCCTTCCGGCGCCAGCGATGCCGCATCCGAATTGAAGCTCACCCACGGTAGCGAGATCACTCTTCGAACGATGTCTTCGGATTGCGTGAAGTAAATCGTTCCGATCCGGCTGCCGTCCTCGACGATCAAATCCATGATCGTTTCTTCGGGAGTTGTGCCCCGCATTTCCGCTACGTCGGCGACCGTCCTGCCTGTCAGTGGTTTCAATTTGTCGGATTTGAATCCAACCAGCAGGATGTTGTCCGGTGAACCAGCACCCAGGTATAAGTTCTGCCACTCGTCAGACTCCTCCAGCATTTCACGGGCGATCCTTTCGCGCAGCGCGGGATCCTTCATGCGCTCGAGCGAGGCTTCGAAGCCGCCTTCCTGCACCCACGGTGGAACGCTGGCATTCAGTCCGGTGCTGCTCGCCGGATAGGTGTAGACGTCGGCGGTGATGTGCAGCCCTTCGGCCCTGGCTTCTTCGACCATTGCAACCGCCTTGTCAAACAACGGCCAGTTGGATTGCCCGGAAGATTTCAGATGGTAAATCTCTGCGCGGATGTTGGCCTCACGTGCGATGGTGAGGAGTTCCTCGATCGCCGCAATCATGTTCGCGCCTTCGTCGCGCATATGCGAAATGTACATGCCGTCGTATTCGGCAGCGACTTCGGAAAGAGAGATCAGTTCGTCGGTCTTGGCAAATAGTCCCGGCGGATACATCAGGGATGACGCCACACCTAAAGCGCCGTCTTCCATGGCTGCGCGTACGAGGCTGCGCATTTGATCGAGCTCCTCCGGCGTAGGCTCGCGATCCTCGTGACCGATCACATACGCGCGTGGCGTAGCAGCGCCGATGAACGAGGCCACGTTGGGGGAGATGCCACGTCGTTCGAGAAACTCCAGATACTCTGCTAGCGTCGTCCACTCAATTTCGAAGCGGATATCGGATTGCAGGCTGATCATTTCCGCTTTCATGGCATCGTTGAGGGGGCCCATTGATTCTCCCTCGCCCATAATCTCCAGAGTCACGCCCTGGCGGATATCACTTTGCGAACGACCATCTTCAATCAGCGATTCATTGGCCCAGGACATCATGTTCACGAACCCGGGCGCCACTGCGCGGCCCTTGACATTGATCTCGATCGGCGCTGTTGCCTCGCCGATGTCACCAACAGCAGCAATCCTGTCACCGTCGAATGCCACATCACCGATATAGGGCTTCTCACCGCTGCCGTCATAAATCCTGCCACTGCGAAGGATTACGTCGTATGAAGTTGGTGACGTACAGGCCGCCAGAAAGCAGCAAATAAAAATGCCTAAGGTCAATGCGGCGATGCGCTTGTTCGGAATCATAGCCTCTCCCCTGAGAACACGGGCGCCCTGCAACATCGAACGTCTGCTGCGGACATCGCGGACGAGTTTAATGCAATCCGGGAGCAACCGCCGGTTTACCAGGAAAACAGATCTATTGGACGCCCGCTTCTGGCCGAAAGCGGCCTGTCATTTTGCTGATTTGATAGTGTTTTGAACGACCGCTCTTGATGAAAGCGGCCGGTCAGATATGAGCATCTAGGAAATCGTAATCGAGCGTCCGGTATACGCTCAATAGCGGCCATTCAGGTGGTAGAGTCGTGAGGGGCCGCTAACGACCCAAAGCGGACATCGCTCATAATTGCACAGCCTTGTATTG
>JADFGH010000391.1 GCA_022567775.1 Pseudomonadota bacterium
TGCCCGTTACCCAGCCCGCCCGCAAGTCTTTGCAGGCTCTCTTTATCCAGCGCGTTCACGGCTTCCACGGATACGTCCGGCGCGAGCTTTTCGGCCGCGCGAACGAAACGCTGTGGGTCTTCCGAGAGATCTGATTTCGTTAGCACGATGACAGCCATCACTCCGGCCTCGCGAGCAATCGCCAGGTAGCGCTCGAGACGCGCTTCGTTGAAATCCTGGTTGCATGACGAAACGGCAAACAGGGTATCGACATTGGCAGCGATCAGTTGAATTCTCCGCTCAGAGCCCGGCGCGCGCCGCTTGAAAAGGCTTTTGCGCTCAAGCCGTTGCACTACGCGTCCGCTTTCGCTATCGAACAGCAACCAGTCACCGACGGTTGCTGCAATACCTTCGCCAATGACGGAAACGTCGACATGCGTTTCCAGCCCCGGAGCTGCGACCTGCAACCCCGACTTTTGCACGTTCATCACGCGAACGGGAATCGACGTTGGCGACAGATCGCCAGACAGCTGACCGTGAAAAAAATGATCCCAGCCGAAATCAGCGAGTTCTAACGATGGCATATGAGCATGATGGTCTTACGGATCGTCTTGATCATCGCCGACAGTCAACGGATTGAGGTAACCCCTTTCGGTCACACCCGTCTTCCGCATGGCAATGCCGGTGAGGCATTCCTGCACAAGCATGTTGGAGTTGAGGACTGTCGTGTACCCGGGATCCACCAGTGGATTCAATTCAACCAGGTCGAAGCCGACGAGATTATTCTCGGAACACAGGGTACGGACGAGTGGAAACACTTCTCTCGGCGTCAAGCCGCCGGATTCCGGCGTGCCGGTGCCTGGCATATAAGCGGGATCGAACACGTCGATGTCGAACGAAATATAGAGATACTCGGGGCCGTCGTTTGCCTCATCCAATACACGTTCCATCACCGCATCCCAGCCGTATCGTTCGATCTCGGCCATCGTGTGGTAACGCATCTCGTTCTCGCGCATCCACTTGAAGCCGTCTTCTCCCGGCCAGTAACCGCGCAGCCCGACCTGGATATAGTTCTTGCCAAGGATATGGCCATCGTCGATCAGGCGGCGGATCGGCTGGCCGTGAGAGATCAGGTGCCCTCCGAAACTGTCTCCTGCGTCAAAGTGCGCGTCGAAATGAATAACGCCGACATTGGCCTTGCCGTAAACATCGGTGATCGCGGCGACGTTGGGGTACTCCAGCGAATGATCGCCGCCAATGATAATCGGAATTGCGCCGGTCTCGGCAATCTCGCGCACCAGTTTTCGCACGGGCGGCATGCTGCGCTCAGTACTGAGACCGTCCAGGGGTGCGTCACCGTAATCCACGGCGACCAGTTCTTTCTTCCACGCCACACCGACATGCATGTGCGGCAGGTTGCCGCTGCCACGGCCGACACCAATACTGGCACGCAATGCCGTGGGTCCCTGCCTGGCCCCGCGCATCCTGAATCCCATGTCCAGGGGCGCCCCCATTATGGCGACGTCTACATTGGCTGCCCTCAAGTCCTCAGGGGTGAATGCGAGCGGCAGCGAAAAAAAGCTCAGAACGCCCGGGCGACGCAGCCGGCCTGTTGGTATGAGGCCAGGCTCGCGTTGCGCATCGTTCGAGGTATCCCGCAGCTGGCTCCAGACATCGAGGCCCTCTGCATTCGGATCCAGCCGGATGATCGCGGCTTCCGCATCGACTGCAGATTCATCCTGGGCCATGCAGACGACCGGCAGGGCGACAAGACTAGAGAGGACGGCAACAAAGAAACTGTTTTTCATGATGGTATTCCGGGATCAGCGTGTATAAACATCATACGTCGATAGCAACGAAAAGTGCGGTCGAACCCAATCCTCATTTACGTCGACTTCCTCATGTAGATTCGAGGAAATGTTTCCGCGGAGGGATTGCCTGACTTGCCGGCCGTTATGCGGTTGCATTAAATTGGGCACTCAGCGATGCTCTGAAAAACCACAAATCTCCGGGGGAGTCCTTTATGCGCAAAATCACTGCAGCTTTACTGCTGGCGGCGTCTTTTTCACTCGTGGCAGGGGAAGCGGACCACAGTAAATTCCTGAATACAGACGTATTCGAGCTCGAGATTGCGGCGGACCCGCAGATATCGCCGGATGGCTCGCAGGTGGCGTACGTCCGGCAATCGATGGACATCATGACCGATCGGGTAAGGTCGAACATCTGGGTGGTCGGCACCAACGGTCGCGGT